>DATNCB010000334.1:0-3681 GCA_035571715.1 Ramlibacter sp. | reverse complement strand
TTGTTGGCTTTGAGCGTGCCGCCGGTGGAGACCAGGTCGACGATCGCATCGGCCAGGCCGGTCAGTGGCGCCAGCTCCATGCTTCCGTACAGCTTGATCAGGTCCACGTGCACACCCTTGGCGGCGAAAAACTCGCGCGCGATGTTGACGTACTTGGTGGCTACCTTTAGGCGCGAGCCCTGCCTGACGGCGCTCGCGTAATCGAAATCCGCGCGCACCGCCACGCTGACCCGGCACTTTGCGATGCGCAGGTCCAGCGGCTGGTACAGCCCGGCGCCGCCGCCCCAGTCGGCGCCGTGCTCGATCAAGGTATCCAGGCCCGTGACGCCCAGGTCGGCGCCGCCGTACTGCACATAGGTCGGGACGTCGGTGGCGCGAACGATGACCACGCGAACGTGCTCCTGGCTGGTCGCGAGGATCAGCTTGCGCGACTTTTCGGGATCCTCCAGCACTGCGATCCCGGCGGCACTGAGCAGCGGCAGGGTCTCGTCGAAGATGCGTCCTTTGGACAGGGCCAGTGTGATCATTTGACTCGCTCGATATCCGCGCCGATGCCGCGCAGCTTGGCTTCCATCCGGTCGTAACCGCGGTCCAGGTGATAGATGCGGTCGACCAGGGTTTCCCCCTCGGCCACCAGCCCCGCGATCACCAGGCTGGCCGAGGCCCGCAAATCGTTGGCCATCACGGTGGCGCCCGAAAGCTTTTCCACGCCCTCGATCACGGCGAATTTGCCTTCCACCTGGATCTTCGCGCCCAGGCGCACCAGCTCGTTGACGTGCATGAAACGGTTCTCGAAGATCGTTTCGGTGATCTTGGAAGGCCCCTCGGCGATCGCATTGAGCACCATGAACTGCGCCTGCATATCAGTGGGAAAGCCCGGGTACTCGGTGGTGCGGAAGCTCTGAGGCACGAGCCGCCCCAGCGAGTGCAGGTGGATGCCGTCCTCGACTGGCGCCACGCTAGCGCCCGCGTCGCGTAACTTGTCGATCACCGCATCGAGGTGATCGGCCCGGCCATGGCGCAGCACGACATCGCCACCGGTGGCAGCAACGGCGCACAGGAAGGTGCCGGCCTCGATACGGTCGGCCACGACGCGGTGCGTGCAGCCGCGAAGCTTGTCAACACCCATGATCGTGATGCGGCTGGTGCCATGCCCTTCTATGCGCGCGCCCATTTCGATCAGCATCTCGGCCAGGTCCGCGATTTCGGGCTCCTGGGCTGCGTTCTCCAGCACGGTCTCGCCTTCAGCGAGGGTCGCGGCCATCAGGAAATTCTCGGTGCCGGTCACAGTGACCATGTCGGTGCGAATGCCTGCTCCCGTCAACCGCTTCCGGCCCTTCGGCAGCTTGGCGATGATGTAGCCGTGTTCAACAACGATCTCCGCGCCCATCGCCTGCAAACCCTTGATATGCTGGTCCACCGGGCGTGAGCCGATGGCACAGCCGCCGGGCAGCGAGACGGTCGCCTCACCGAAGCGCGCCAGCAGGGGCCCCAGCGCCAGCACCGAGGCGCGCATGGTCTTCACCAGCTCGTACGGCGCCTCGGGTGAGCTGAGCCGGCTGGCATCGATGCGCACCCGGCCCTGTTCGCTGCGCTCCGCATCGACACCCATGTTGCGGATCAGCGTGAGCATGGTGGCCACGTCCTGCAGCCGCGGCACGTTCTCCAGCACGACAGGCTGATCCGTCAGGAGGGCGGCGCACAGTTCCGGCAGCGCCGCATTCTTGGCGCCGGAAATCCGGACTTCGCCGTGGAGCTGCCGGCCCCCGCGAATCAGAAGCTTGTCCATGTGTGAAGGTTCACTCTTCCTGCAATTTGGCCCACTCGGCCGGCGTCACGGTGTGCATGGAGAGTGCATGTACCTCGTCGGTACGCATTTTCGCATCCAACGTGGCGTAGACGCGCTGGTGCCGCTGGATGCGGCGCTTGCCTTCGAATTCGGTCGAAACAATGATGGCAGTCCAGTGGCGGCCGTCGCCCTCGACCTGGATGTACTCGCAGGGCAGGCCGGCGCTGATGAGAGCTTGAAGTTCGTCGGAGGTCATGGGCGTTGCAGCGGCGCAGCCGCGGAAGTGGAGGTTGGCGAGATTGTCTATCCCCGAATCTTGTACCCGATGCGCAATAAGTGCACGGCGATCGCGCTGACAACCAGCAGGGCCGAGCCGACGATGCCCAGGCTGAGCCAGGGGGACACGTCGCTGACGCCGAAAAATCCGTAGCGGAAGCCGTCGATCATGTAAAAGAAGGGGTTCAGGTGGCTCACATCCTGCCAGAACTCAGGCAGCGAACGGATGGAATAGAACACACCCGACAGGAACGTCATGGGCATGATGACGAAGTTCTGGAACGCCGCCATCTGATCGAATTTCTCGGCCCACAGGCCGGCGATCAAACCCAGCGCACCGAGCATGGCGGCCCCCAAAACGGCAAAAGACACGATCCACAGCGGCGCCACGAAGCTCGGGTGGCCAAACGCAGCCGTAATGGCGAAAACGCCGATGCCCACGGCCAGGCCGCGTACCACCGAAGAACCCACATAGGCGAAGAACCAGCTCCAGTGCGACAGCGGCGTGAGCAGCACGAAGACGAGACTGCCCATGATCTTGCTTTGGACCAGCGACGAGGCGCTGTTGGCGAAGGCGTTCTGCAGCACGCTCATCATGACCAGGCCGGGCACCAGGAAGGCGGTATAGCTGATCCTGTCGTACACCTTGACGTGGTCTTGCAGCACATGGCCGAAGATCAGCATGTAGAGCACCGCCGTGAGCACCGGCGCGGCCACGGTCTGGAAGCTCACTTTCCAGAAGCGCAGGACTTCCTTGTAGAACAGGGTCTGCCAACCAGTCATGAGGAACCGACCTCCAGGCCAGTCACCTCATCGATTGGGCTGCTCGGCGAGCGCCCCTTTCCGGCTTCGGCCGGACGGGCCGGCGGCGGCTTGTCGCCGTGCTTGGACATCACGTCGAGGAAAACGTCCTCCAGATCCGCCTTGCGCACCTCCACGTCTTCTACCCGCAAGCCAGCCTCGCGAATCGCCCCGAGGTAGCGCTCGATTTCGTGCGCATCGTGCGCCGGCAATTGAACGATGCGGCCGGTGACCCGGGCCTTGCCCTCGAACTCGGGCGGCAATTGGCTGTCGATCTTGAAACGCAGCACGTTGCTGGAGGCCGCTTTGAGGAGTTCGCTGGTGCGCTCCAGCGCCACCACGCGGCCAGACTTGAGCATGGCGACACGCCCGCACAGGGCCTCGGCTTCCTCGAGGTAATGGGTGGTCAGCAATACGGTGTGGCCTGCCTTGTTCAGGCGGGCGATGAATTGCCATAGCGTCTGGCGCAATTCGACGTCGACGCCTGCGGTCGGCTCGTCCAGCACGATCACCGGCGGCTTGTGCACCAATGCCTGCGCCACCAACATCCGCCGCTTCATGCCGCCGGAAAGTTGCCGCATGTTGGCATCGGCCTTGTCCGCCAGCCCCAGACTTTCGAGCAGTTCGCTGATCCAGGCGTCGTTGTTCTTCACGCCGAAGTATCCCGATTGGATGCGAAGCGACTCGCGAACGTTGAAGAAGGGATCGAACACCAGTTCCTGCGGCACGACCCCGAGCTGCCGGCGGGCATTGGCGTAGTCGGCCTGCACGTCGTAGCCACGCACCGCCACCCGGCCCGAACTCGGCCGAACCAG
>DATNCB010000333.1:0-5091 GCA_035571715.1 Ramlibacter sp. | reverse complement strand
GAGCTTCTTGGACGCGATCTTGTCGCCCATGGCGGCGATCGAATAGTGCTTCGGGCCGATGAAGGTGATGCCCTCTTCCTCGACGCGCCGCGCGAATGCCTCGTTCTCCGACAGGAACCCATAGCCCGGGTGCACCGCCTGTGCGCCGGTCTGCTTGCATGCCGCGATGATCTTGTCGGCCTGCAAGTAGGACTCGCGCGAAGGCGGCGGCCCGATGTTGACGGCCTCGTCGGCCAGAGCCACGTGGCGCGCATCGGCGTCGGCATCCGAGTACACCGCGACGGTCTTGATGCCCATCTTCTTGGCGGTCTTGATCACCCGGCAGGCGATCTCGCCTCTGTTTGCTATCAGTATTTTTGTGAACATGTGGTCTCCTCGGCCCTTCAAAGCGGAATGTTGGCGTGCTTGCGCCACGGGTTTTCCAGCTTCTTGTCTCTCAGCATGATGAGCGAGCGGCAGATGCGCTTGCGGGTTTCGTGCGGCAGGATCACGTCATCGATGAAACCGCGCGCACCGGCGACGAAGGGATTGGCGAACCGCGCCTTGTACTCCGCCTCGCGCGCGGCCAGCTTGGCCGGGTCGCCCTTGTCGTCGCGGAAGATGATCTCCACCGCACCTTTCGCGCCCATCACCGCGATCTCGGCATTCGGCCAGGCGAAGTTGACGTCGCCGCGCAGGTGCTTGGAGCTCATCACGTCGTAGGCGCCGCCATAGGCTTTGCGCGTGATCACCGTGATCTTCGGAACCGTGCATTCCGCATACGCGAAGAGCAGCTTGGCGCCGTGCTTGATGATGCCGCCAAATTCCTGGCTGGTGCCCGGCATGAAGCCCGGCACGTCGACGAACGTGATGACCGGAATGTTGAACGCATCGCAGAAGCGCACGAACCGCGCCGCCTTGATCGAGCTCTTGATATCCAGGCAGCCGGCCAGCACCAGCGGCTGGTTGGCCACGATGCCCACCGTCTGGCCTTCCATGCGGCCGAATCCCACGATGATGTTCTTGGCGTATTCGGGCTGCAGCTCGAAAAAGTCGCCGTCGTCCATCGTCTTGACGATCAGCTCCTTCATGTCGTAGGGCTTGTTGGGGTTGTCCGGCACCAGGGTGTCCAGCGACACGGCCATGCGGTCGGCCGGATCGTTGCTGGGGCGCACCGGCGCTTTCTCGCGGTTATTGAGCGGCAGGTAGTTGTAGAGCCTGCGCAGCATCAACAGCGCCTCGACATCGTTTTCGAATGCCAGGTCGGCCACGCCGCTGCGCGTGGTGTGGGAGATCGCGCCGCCCAGTTCCTCCGCCGTCACCTCCTCGTGCGTCACGGTCTTCACGACTTCCGGGCCGGTGACGAACATGTACGAGCTGTCCTTGACCATGAAGATGAAGTCGGTCATGGCCGGCGAGTACACGGCGCCGCCGGCGCATGGACCCATGATCATGCTGATCTGCGGAATGACGCCCGAGGCCATCACGTTGCGCTGGAACACGTCGGCATAACCGCCCAGCGAGGCCACGCCTTCCTGGATACGGGCGCCGCCCGAGTCGTTCAGGCCGATGACCGGTGCGCCGACTTTCATCGCCTGGTCCATGACCTTGCAGATCTTCTCGGCGTGGGCCTCGGACAGCGCGCCGCCGAACACGGTGAAGTCCTGGCTGAACACGAACACCAGGCGGCCGTTGATCATCCCGTAGCCGGTCACCACGCCGTCGCCGGGCACCTTCTGGTTCTCCATGCCGAAATCGGTGCAGCGGTGCTCGACGAACATATCCCATTCCTCGAATGTCCCTTCGTCCAGTAGCAGTTCCAGCCGCTCCCGCGCGGTGAGCTTGCCCTTGCCGTGCTGCGCATCGATGCGCCTTTGCCCTCCGCCCAGTCGCGCGGCGGCGCGCTTTTTTTCAAGTTGTTCGAGGATGTCATGCATTGTGGTTTTCTCCGTGCTTTGTCATTCCGGACCTGATCCGGAATCCATGTCTTTGTTTGCGTGGGCAGCGCTGAGCAAGCGCCGCGCCGCCGTCGAGGCCGGAACGCGGCCTGCCGCGACTGCCGCCGTCAGCTCGGGCAGCAGATGCTTGACGGCAGGGTCACTCTTGAACGCCTGCTTCAGCCCTGCATCGATGCGTTCTCCCATCCAGGCTAGCGCCTGATGTTGCCGGCGTGCGGCAAGCTGGCCATTGCCGGTCTGCAGCGATCTGAATTCCTGGATCTTGTCCCAGAAGCCATCCACGCCCTCCCCAGTCAACGCACTGAGCTGCATCACTTTCGGATGCCAGACCTGCGGGTTGTGGTGCCCATGATCGGGGCGGCCGTGCTGCCCGAACAGCCGCAACGCGCTGGTGACCTGGGCCTGGGCCCGCGTTGCCGCATCGGCATCCAGGTCGGCCTTGTTGATGACCACCAGGTCCGCCAGTTCCATCACGCCTTTCTTGATCGCCTGCAGGTCGTCTCCGGCATTGGGCAACTGCATCAGCACGAACATGTCGGTCATGCCGGCCACGGCGGTTTCGCTCTGGCCGACGCCGACCGTTTCCACGATCACGACGTCGTAGCCCGCGGCTTCGCACACCAGCATGGCTTCACGTGTCTTTTCGGCCACGCCGCCCAGGGTCCCGCTCGACGGGCTGGGCCGGATATACGCGTGTTCGTGGACCGACAGCTTTTCCATCCGTGTCTTGTCGCCCAGGATCGAGCCGCCGGAAACGCTGCTGGATGGATCGACTGTGAGCACCGCGACCCGATGTCCTTTGCCGATCAGGAACAGGCCCAATGCATCGATGAACGTGCTCTTGCCCACACCCGGTACGCCGCTGATGCCGAGCCGGAACGACTTGCCGGTGTGAGGCAGCAGCGTAGTAAGCATCTCGTCGGCCTGTGCGCGGTGGTCGGCGCGGGTGGACTCGAGCAGCGTGATCGCCTTGGCAATGGCCCGGCGTTGCGCCGGGCCCGGCTGGGCGAGCACGCGCTGCGCGAGGCTCATTGCGGCCTCGCCCACCGAGGGCGTCCGACGACAACGATTTCCGCCAACCGCTCGGCCCATTGCGGGTAGAGGTTCGGCCCGGGATGAAAGCCATCGTGAGCCAACATGTCGGGACCGGCGGGAAATTGCAACGCGCAATAGCCCAGGCCCTGCTGCCTGGCCCAGCGGTGCAGTGCTGTGTCCAGCAACGCCGCGTAGCGGCCCAGATACCAGCGCAGCGGATGCGGCACGGCGGTCAGCAGGTGCATGGGCGGCAGCCCGGAAACGACCACCCAGCGCGCGCCGGTGCGTTGCTGCAACTCGCTCCAGAGCAGCGCCGTCTGTTCGATAAAGCGACGGGCCGGGTTTTGCGAGCCGACGTCGTTGACCCCGAGCGCGGTGACCACCACATCGGCCGGCTGCAAGGCGGCTTGCCGCACCAGGGCGCGGGCCTCGTCGGTACCGACGCCGGTTTGTGCCGCCAATTGCCAGCCCACGGCGGCGCCCAGATGCTCAGCCAGACCGCGCGCCAGAGGCAGCGCCAGCGCCTGGGCCTGGTCGGCAACGCCGACGCCCGCGGCAGAAGAATCGCCCACCACCAATAGCCTGAGCACCGGCTCCCCCACGCCGACCTTGCCTTCGCGCGGCCCGGCCGCCTCCGGCAGCCGCAAGGCATTGCGCTTCAGCAACTTCGACTGCGGCAGCAGCACCGGCCCGAGCGCGAACTTGGCAGCCAGGAGGCCCGCGGCGGCCTTCATTTCGCCGCCAGTGCCTTGCGGATCTGCTCCAGCACGTCCTTGGCGCTGGCCGGAATCGGAGTTCCGGGGCCGTAGATGCCTTTCACGCCGGCCTTGTAGAGGAAGTCGTAGTCCTGCTGGGGAACCACACCGCCGACGAACACGATGATGTCGTCGGCGCCCTGCTTCTTCAGCTCGCTGATGATCGCCGGCACCAAAGTCTTGTGGCCGGCGGCCAAGGTGCTGACGCCCACGGCATGGACGTCGTTTTCGATCGCCTGGCGCGCGCACTCCTCGGGCGTCTGGAACAGCGGTCCGATATCGACATCGAAGCCCAGGTCGGCAAACGCTGTCGCGACGACTTTGGCGCCGCGGTCGTGTCCGTCCTGTCCCAGTTTGGAAATCATCACGCGCGGCCGGCGGCCTTGCTCTTCGGCAAACGCGGCGATTTCGGACTTCAGTTTCTCCCAGCCCTCGGCCGAGTCATAAGCTGCTGCATACACACCGGTCACCTTTTGCGTATCGGCGCGGTGGCGCCCGAACACTTTCTCCAGCGCATCCGAAATCTCGCCCACGGTGGCGCGCAGGCGCACGGCACGAATGGTCAGATCGAGCAGGTTGCCGTCGCCCTTCGCGGCGGCAGCCGTGAGTTCCTCGAGCGCGGCGTGCACCTTGGCGCCGTCGCGCTTTTGCCTGGTCGCTTTGAGGCGGGCGATCTGCTGCTCGCGCACCATCACATTGTCGACCTCGCGGATGTCGAGCCCGTCTTCCTCATCCAGCCGATACTTGTTGACGCCGACGATCACGTCCTTGCCGGAATCGATGCGCGCCTGCTTCTGCGCCGCCGCCGCTTCGATCTTCAGCTTGGCCCAGCCGGAGTCCACCGCGCGCGTCATGCCGCCCATGGCCTCGACCTCTTCGATGATCGTCCAGGCGGCGTCCGCCATATCCTGCGTCAGCTTTTCCATCATGTAGCTGCCGGCCCAGGGATCGATCACGCTGGGGATATGCGTCTCCTCCTGGATGATGAGCTGCGTGTTGCGCGCGATGCGGGCCGAGAACTCGGTGGGCAGCGCGATCGCCTCGTCGAACGAATTGGTATGCAGCGACTGCGTACCGCCGAACACCGCCGCCATCGCCTCGATCGCCGTGCGAACGATGTTGTTGTACGGGTCCTGTTCGGTCAGCGACCAGCCCGAGGTCTGGCAGTGCGTGCGCAGCATCAGGCTCTTGGGGCTCTTCGCGTTGAAGCCCTTCATGATGCGGCACCACAGCAGGCGCGCCGCCCGCATCTTGGCCACTTCCAGGTAGAAGTTCATCCCGATGGCCCAGAAGAACGAAAGCCGCCCGGCGAAGCCGTCCACGTCCAGGCCCTTGGCCAGCGCCGTCTTCACGTATTCCTTGCC
>DATNCB010000332.1:0-5734 GCA_035571715.1 Ramlibacter sp. | reverse complement strand
GAGCACGGCGGCGCTGCGGTTCGATCTGGCGGGCGACGTCAAGCGCACCGAAGACGGCAGGATCGGGCGCCACATCAACTACGGCGTGCGCGAATTCGGTATGGCCGCCGTCATGAACGGCATTTGCCTGCACGGCGGCTATATCCCTTATGGCGGCACCTTCCTGACCTTCAGCGACTACAGCCGCAACGCGATCCGCATGGCCGCGCTCATGAAGAAGCGCGTCATCCATGTTTTCACGCATGACTCGATCGGCCTGGGCGAGGATGGGCCAACGCATCAGTCGATCGAACATGCGGCCAGCCTGCGCCTCATTCCCAACCTGGACGTCTGGCGTCCCTGCGATACCGCTGAAACCGTAGTGGCCTGGGCCGTCGCCCTGCAGAACGTGAACCGCCCGACGGCGCTGTTGCTGTCGCGCCAGAACCTGCCCTACGCGCCCAAGGCCGGGCTCGAGGACATCGTCAAGGGCGCCTACGTGCTGGCCGAGGCGACCGAGGTCGGCCTGGCCAAGAAACCGCAGGCGGTGATCGTCGCCACCGGCTCGGAAGTGCAACTGGCGCTCAAGGCGCAGGAACTGCTGGCGGCGCAGCAGATCGCAGTGCGTGTGGTGTCCATGCCCAGCACGAGCGCGTTCGACCGCCAGAGCGTCGAATACAAGAGCTCGGTTCTGCCGGCGGGTATTCCGCGCGTTGCGGTCGAGATGGGCGTGAGCGACTACTGGTGGAAATACGGCTGCGCTGCCGTGGTCGGCATCGACAGCTACGGCGAGTCCGCGCCGGCGAGTGTGCTGTTCAAGCACTTCGGTTTCACGCCCGAAAATGTGGCGGATACTGTCCGCAAAGTGCTGTCATCCCGGGCTTGACCCGGGGTCCACGCCTCGAACGAATTTGCATCACGGCGGATCAGGTCCGCAATGACATCCATTCAATTCAACACTTTCAGGAGTAGCACATGACCATCAAGATCGGCATCAACGGCTTCGGCCGCATCGGACGCATGGTGTTTCGCGCCGCCGTTCAGAATTTCAAGGACATCGAGGTGGTCGGCATCAACGATCTGCTCGAGCCCGAGTACCTCGCCTACATGCTGCAGTACGACAGTGTGCATGGCCGTTTCAAGGGCGACGTGAGCGTCGACGGCCACACCCTGATCGTCAATGGCAAGAAGATCCGCCTGACGGCCGTGAAAGATCCCGCTGAACTCAAGTGGGGCGAGGTCGGCGCCGACATCGTGGTGGAATGTACCGGGCTGTTCCTGACCAAGGAGAGCGGCCAGAAGCACCTGGCGGCCGGCGCCAAGAAAGTCATCATGTCGGCGCCATCGAAGGACGATACGCCGATGTTCGTGTTCGGCGTGAACCACGCCAAGTACCAAGGCGAGGCCATCATCTCGAATGCTTCCTGCACCACCAACTGCCTGGCGCCGCTGGCCAAGGTGCTGCATGACAAGTGGGGCATCAAGCGCGGCCTGATGACGACCGTGCACGCCGCCACCGCCACCCAGAAGACCGTGGACGGCCCGAGCAACAAGGACTGGCGCGGCGGCCGCGGCATCCTGGAAAACATCATCCCGTCTTCCACCGGCGCGGCCAAGGCGGTGGGCGTGGTGATTCCCGAACTGAACAAGAAACTCACCGGCATGAGCTTCCGGGTGCCCACCTCGAACGTGTCGGTGGTCGATCTGACGGTGGAGCTGCTCAAGGAAGCCAGCTACAAGGAAATCTGCGCCGAGTTCAAGGCGCAAAGCGAAGGGGCGCTCAAGGGCGTGCTGGGCTACACCGAGGACAAGGTGGTGGCCACCGACTTCGTCGGCGACCCGCGGACTTCGATCTTCGACGCCGACGCCGGCATCGCGCTGGACGGCACCTTCGTCAAGCTGGTGTCCTGGTACGACAACGAGTGGGGCTACTCGAACAAGATCCTCGAGATGGTGCGGGTGGTGACGAAGTAAGGCCAAGCGGGCGCGAATAAAGCGCGCCTCGGCGCGCTTTATTCATTTGGCGCCGGCAGCTTGGTGTCGCGCAACAGATTCGCCAGCGCCGGTCCCTGCATCAGCTGGACATTGTTGCGCTTGGCAAAATTTTGCGCGTTCGCGCTGAGGTCGCCGAGTGCCACGTAGATACAGTCCGCATCGCTGGCCTGCGCGGCGCTGTGCAGCGTTTGCAGCGACTCCTCGCCGTGCCGCGCCGCCTTCCAGCGACGCGCCGACACGAGCGTGGTGCGGCCGGCGCGCGAAAGCACAAAGTCGGCCGCGCCCTGCCGGCGTTCGACGCTGTAGCCCTGCTTCGCAAATCCTTGTTCCAGCACGCTGGCAAACTGGGTCCAGGCCATCGCAGCCACGGCCCCCAGCACTTCTTCCGAACGTTTCGCGCTGGGCAAGCGCGACTGCTGCCACGCGGCGATCACACCGATGATGGCGAACGGCGCGGCGCCCATGGCGCCGACCAGGCGGTACTGCGCGGGCAGCCAGGCGTAAGCCGCCGCGACGAACAGCACGAAGATCCCGACGCTGATCCACCACGGCGAGCGCAGCAGCACTGCGAACAGTGAATTCGGCGCCATCTTCAGTTTCATGCCTGCCTTTTTAGCAGAGCGCGCGCGCCAGGCGTTGCTTTGGGTCGGCGCATGCGCAAAGATCGGGCATGCCGCGCGGTTTGCTCTATCTGCTCCTGTTCGCCTTGCCCGCGTTGCTGGTGTCGGGCATCGCAGCGTTTGCACTGTTCGGCGCCGCGGCTGGCGCAATGTGGCTTTTTGCATTTGGCGACAACCCCTGGCCGCAAGCTGCGCAAACCGCGCTCGGGCTGGGATTCGCCACGGCCTGGCTGGCGCTCTGGCTTGGCTTGCTCGCGCTGGCTTTTGTATTCGGCAGGAACCGCGGGACGCAAAGCGCGTTGCTGCGGCGGGATCTGCTCGCCGCCGTGGCGGTGACGGTGCTGGCAATCGGTTTGATCGCGTTGCAGCAGCGCAGTGTCGGAAACCTCGGCCCGCCTTCGGAGGGCGAAGCCTGCGCAACGTTCTGCCAGCACAAGGGTTTCTCGGGCAGCAGCATGCCACCAAGGAATGCGGGGAACCCGACCTGCAGCTGCATAGACACGCATGGACGCGAAACCATCACCGTACCGATCGCCGAGGCCATGCGCGCTGTCGGACGCTGACGGCAGCAGCCGGGTGTTACTGCTTTTCAAAGCCCATCTGCTTGATCATCGCGCCCCAGCGGTCATAGGCCGACCTGATCTCGGCTGCCAGTTCCGCCGGCGTGGAAGGCGAAGTCTCGTAGGCACCGCGCGCGATGAACTCCATGACCTGCGGTGAGGCGAGAGCCTGGGTCACGAGAGAGTTGACCTTGGCCACCAGGTCGCCAGGCATGCCGGCCGGGCCGACGATCGAGATCCAGCTGGTCAGATCCAGCCCGGGCAGGCCCTGCTCGCTGATGGTGGGCACGTCCGGCATCGCCGCGTAGCGCTTGGGAGCTGCCACGCCGATCATGCGGATGCGCCCGCCCGCCGCGTTCTGGATGGCGGTGGGGGCCGCGTCGAAGTAGGCCTGCACGCGTCCTTCGAGCAGGTCGCGCGCGGCGTCGGCGGTGCCCTTGTACGGAACATGGACCACGTCGATGCCCGCGGCCTTGGCGAAGGCTGCGGCGTACACATGCGAGGAAGTCCCGGTGCCGAACGAGGCGAAATTCAGTTTGCCTGGATTGGCTTTGGCCCAGGCCACCAAATCCTTGACCGAGCGCACCGGCAACGAACTGTGCACGGTCAGCACCAGCGGCCCGCGGGTGGCCATCGAGATCGGCGTGAAGTCCTTGAACGGGTCGTAGGGGACGCTGGCCAGGGTGTGCGGATTCTGCGCGAGCTGCGAGGACGTCGCGTACAGCAGCGTGTAGCCGTCCGGCGCCGCACGCATTACTTCCGAAGCGGCCAGCATCATGCTCGCGCCCGGCTTGTTGTCGACGATCACCTGCGTGCCGGCGAGCTCCGTCATGCGGCGCGCGATGGCCCGAGCCTGCCCGTCCAGCGAGCCGCCGGCCGCCAGCCCGACGACCAACCGGATCGGCCGGCCCGGCTGCGGATACGCAACCTGGGCGACGCAGTTCAACGAGAGAATGGACAAGCATGCCAGGGCCGCAGCCCCGCGCCGTAGTGCCCGGCCGGGCAGCGTGATATTGAACATGGTGTCTCCAGGAATTTCTTGGTACTAGCGCTATTCTCGCGCTTGCAGTGGTTGCGCATTTCAGATGACCCATCCAAACTACGCAGCGCAGGTACGAACGCAGAGGAGACAAAGATGCAACGACCAAGCCGCCGACTGGCGCTCAAGGCACTGGCGGCGGGCGCAAGCCTGCTGGCTGTCCCCAATCTTCATGCACAGGCTTTTCCCAACAAGCCGCTGCGCCTGGTGGTGGGCTTCGCGCCCGGCGGCGCGGCCGACGTGATGGCGCGCATCATCGCCAAGGGCCTGGGCACGCAACTCGGCCAGCAGGTGATCGTCGACAACAAGGCCGGCGCCGACGGCATCATCGCGGCCCAGGAAGTCATGCGCGCGCCGCCCGACGGCTACACCTTCCTGCTCGGCACCAACACCGCCATGGTGGCCGTTCCCTCGCTGCGGCCCAACCCGCCATATGACCCGTTCAAGGCCTTTACGCCGCTCAGCTCCGCCGGCGAGTTCTCGATGTTCCTCGCGGTGTCGCCGGCCTTGCCATCGCGCAACCTGAACGAGTTCCTGGACCACATTGCCGCCAACCCGGGCAAGTACAACTCGGCGTCGAGCAACAGCGCGGCCGAACTGGCGATGCTGCAGTTGCTGGGCACCCGCAACGCGAAGGTGGTCAACGTCCGCTACAAGGGCGACGTGCAGGCGATGACCGACCTGGCGAGCGGGCAGATCCAGATGATGTTTTCCACCGGAACGCTGACGCCGAATTTCGTGAAGGACGGCAAGATCAAGGCGTTGGTCACGCTCCTGCCGGCGCGCAGTCCGCTATTGCCGGAGGTGCCCACCGCCACTGAACTGAAGATCGGCAAATTGACCATCACGCCCTGGGCCGGCTTCTTCGGTCCGGCCGGCGTGCCGGCCGACGTGGTGGACAAGCTCAGTGGCGAGTTGCGCAACGCGCTGGCGCGCCCGGATGTGCGCGACCAGCTGGCCGGGCAAGGCTTTTCCAGCTACGGCATGACGCCGGCGGAATTCGCGGCGTTCTTCCGGAAACAGTACGACGGCTTCGTCGCCACGGTGCGCGAGAACAACGTCAAGTTCGAATAGCCGCGGCAGCCAAGCCTTCGTTCAGTGTTGATGCCCGTGCGCGCCGTGGACGTGGCCGTGCGTGATCTCTTCGGGCGTGGCCGACCGCACCCCGGTCACCTTGAGCACAAAGCGCAGTTCCTTGCCCGCCAAGGGATGATTGCCGTCCAGAAACACGGTGTCGCCCTTGATCTTCATGACGTGAAAAACATGCGGTTGGCCGTCGTCGGTGTGGCCTTCGAGCTGGCCGCCGACCTTCACGCCGGGCGGAAACTCCTTTTTCGGAATGGTGCGCACCAGCGATTCGTAGCGGGTGCCGAACGCATCCTCCGGCTTGAGCTGCAGCGTCACTTCGTAGCCGCTCTCGCGGCCGTCGAGCGCGGCCTCGATCTTCGGCAGCGTGTTCTCGTAGCCGCCGTGCAGGTACACCATCGGATCGCGGCTCTCCTCGATCAGCCTGCCGTTGGCCTCGCCGACCTTGTAGCGCA
>DATNCB010000331.1:0-17442 GCA_035571715.1 Ramlibacter sp. | reverse complement strand
GTCCAGTCCGGCCTGCGCGGCCGCCTGCACCAGCACCTCACGATCCTCGGGGCTGTGGCCATCCGTGAAATACGCCTTGAGCAGCTCCTTTTTCAGCGCCCGTTGTGACTCCGGGTATTCCGCGGCCGCCCAGTGCAGCAGCCGGTGCGCGTCGAAAGTGTTGTAGACGCGCCCGCGTCCTTCTTTCCGGAAATCGAAGCCGACCGCCGCGCCGCGCGCGCGGATGGCGTCGCGCGACTGCGCCTGCTGCTGCGGCGTGCTGCCGTATTTCTGCGTCAGGTGTTCGGTCACGTCCTGCCCGCCCGCGGGCATCCCGGGATTGAGTTCGAACGGCTGGAAATGCAGGTCGGCCCGGATTTCGCCATCGAGGCGCTCCAGCGCCCTTTCCAGCGATGCCAGCCCGATGGCGCACCAGGGGCAGGACACGTCCGAAACGAAATCGATCTTGAGGGCGGTAGTCATCGGGGCGATCGTAGCCGGTTCCCTCGGCCTCCGACGCTGCCCGTCAACTCAGCAGCCTCAGCTTCCCGCGGGCTTCTGCCGCAAGTACCTCTGCACCTCGTGAACCTGGTGGCCGGCATGATGGACTGCTTCACGCAGCTGGTCCATGCTGATGTCGAACACGCGGCACCAGTAAAAGACCTCCATTTGCCGGGTCAGGTCGATGAGTTGGGCCGGAGGAACAGAAGTATTGCTATCCATGTGGAAGACTCCTGACAGTAGGAGTCAGAGTGCCGCGCGCGGCGCTGAGTTCCGCAGCGCAATCCAGGTCCATGCCGCGCACGCCAGATCGATGAAGCCGAACAGCAGCAGGATCGCCGGCGCGTAACCCAGCAGCACGAACACCGCGAAGAAGAAAATCACCGAGGCCCGCAGCGGTACCGACCAGCGGATGAACTGGTGCAACTCGGCCAGCGCGGCCAGGACATCGTAAGCGCCCAGGATCAGCACCAGCATGCCGGTCACGCGGATCCACACCTCGATGGTCGGCGCCACACGAAACAGCGCCAGCACTGCGTTCGGGAAAAGGACGAGGGCTGTGCCGAGCACCAGCAGATAGCAGCCGAACCCGAACAGGGTCTTGGCCGGATAGCTCATGACGCGGCTCACGACCCGGGAATGGATGCGGGGATGGCGGCGATGGGCGAGACGACGTCGCCGTTTTGTGCCCGCTGGCGCAGGACGTGCTCCATCACGACCAGCGCCAGCATGGCCTCCGCGATCGGAGTGGCGCGGATGCCCACGCAGGGGTCGTGACGGCCCTTGGTGACGACCTCGGTGGCCTCGCCTCGCAGGTTGATGGTTTCGCGGGGGCTGGCGATCGAACTGGTGGGCTTGATCGCGATCGAGACTTCGAGGTCCTGTCCGGTGCTGATGCCGCCCAGCACGCCGCCTGCGTTATTGGTCCTGAAGCCGCGCGGCGTGGGCGAATCGCCATGTGTGGTGCCGCGCTGGGACACGCTGGCGAACCCGGCGCCGATTTCCACGCCTTTCACGGCATTGATGCCCATCATCGCCCAGGCGATGTCGGCGTCGAGCCGGTCGAACAGGGGTTCGCCCAGCCCCACCGGCACGTTGGACGCCATCACTCGGATGCGCGCGCCGCACGAATCGCCCGCCTTGCGCAGGCTGTCCATGTAGTTTTCCAGCTGCGTCACGTCGGCAACCGGCGCGAAGAACGGATTGGCGGGCACGTGATCCCAGCTCTCGAAGGGGATGACGATCTCCCCGAGCTGCTGCATGCAGCCGCGAAACACCATGCCGTATTTTTGCGCCAGCCACTTCTTGGCCACGGCGCCGGCCGCCACCATCGGCGCCGTCAGGCGCGCCGAGGCGCGGCCACCTCCGCGCGGATCGCGCAGGCCGTATTTCTGCAGGTAGGTGTAGTCGGCGTGGCCCGGGCGGAATGTCTGCGCGATCTCCGCGTAATCCTTGCTGCGCTGGTCGGTGTTACGGATCAGCAGGCCGATCGGCGTACCGGTGGTCTTGCCTTCGTAGACTCCCGACAGGATTTCCACCTGGTCCGCTTCCTGGCGCTGGGTCACGTGGCGGCTGGTTCCCGGACGGCGGCGGTCCAGGTCGGGCTGGATGTCGGCCTCGCTCAGCGCCATGCCGGGCGGGCAGCCGTCGATCACGCAGCCGATCGCCGGCCCGTGCGACTCACCGAAGTTCGTGACGGCGAAAAGTGTTCCGAAAGTGTTGCCGCTCATGCCCGGGATTATCCCAAAGCGGCGCCTGGCTCAGAGCTGCGGCCCGGCCGACGGCTCCTCGATGCCCCGGGAGTCGCTGATATAGGCCTTGAGCATGCGGTTCTCGAAATTCTGGCTGTCCACGATCGCCCTCGCGACGTCGTAGAAACTGATCACGCCCATCAACACGCGACGGTCTATTACCGGCATGTAGCGGGAATGGCGCTCCAGCATCATGTGGCGTATTTCATCGAGTTCGGTTTCGGACGTACAGACCGCCGGATGCTCGTCCATCGCCGAGCGCACCACTGCGTCGCCTACCTTGCCGCCATTCCTGACGATGCACTGGATCACTTCGCGGAATGTGAGCATGCCCACCATATCGCCGCGTTCCATCACCACCAGCGAGCCGATGTCCTTCTCGGACATCAGGCTCAAGGCCTGGGCCAACGGTTCGTCGGGCGTGACGGTGTAGAGGGTGTTGCCCTTCACCCGCAGGATGTCGCTGACTTTCATTGTGTCTCCTCAGTGGCACCGGTGAGCTGCCGGTCAGGTGAATATAGCCCACAATCGGAACCAGTTCCATAGCCTGACAATTCGAGGAGACGCTGCAATGCCCGGTTACTCCGACCCCGGCTTTGACACCTTGGCCCTGCACGCGGGCGCCGCGCCCGACCCGGCCACGGGTGCCCGGGCCGTGCCGATCCACCTGACCACCTCGTTCGTGTTCGAGTCCAGCGATCACGCGGCGGCGCTGTTCAACCTCGAGCGGTCGGGCCATGTGTATTCGCGCATCAGCAACCCGACCAACGCGGTTTTCGAGCAGCGCATGGCGGCGCTGGAAGGCGGCATCGGCGCCATTTCCACCGCCAGCGGCCAGGCGGCGCTGCACCTGAGCATCGCCACCGTCATGGGCGCGGGGTCGCACATCGTCGCGAGCACTGCCTTGTATGGGGGTTCGCAGAACCTGCTGCACTACACCCTGCGGCGCTTCGGCATCGCCACCACCTTCGTCAAGCCAGGCGACATCGATGGCTGGCGCGCCGCGATCCGGCCCGAGACGCGGCTGCTGTTCGGCGAAACCGTCGGCAACCCGGGCCTGGAAGTGCTCGATATTCCGCAGGTCGCCGCGATCGCGCATGAGGCGGGCGTGCCCCTGCTCGTCGATTCCACACTTACGTCGCCTTACCTGATGAGGCCACTGGCCCTGGGCGCTGACCTCGTCTACCACTCGGCCACCAAGTTCCTCTCGGGCCATGGCACGGTGATCGGAGGCGTCGTGGTGGACGGCGGCAGTTTCGACTGGGAGCGCTCGGGCAAGTTCCCCGAGCTCACTACCCCCTACGACGGCTTCCACAACATGGTGTTCAGCGAGGAGTCGACCGTCGGCGCCTTCCTGCTGCGCGCCCGGCGCGAAGGCCTGCGCGACTTCGGTGCGTGCATGAGCCCGCATACGGCGTGGCTGATCCTGCAAGGCATCGAAACGCTGCCGCTGCGCATGGAGCGCCATATGAGCAACACGCGCAAAGTGGTGGAATTCCTGGCAGCCCATCCGTTCGTGGCCAGCGTGGGCCATCCGATGCTTCAGTCGCACCCCAGCTACGAGCTGGCGCAAAAGCTGTTGCCCAAGGGGGCCGGCTCCGTTTTCAGCTTCGACATCAAAGGCAACCGCGAGCAAGGCAAGAAATTCATCGAGGCGCTCAAGGTGTTCAGTCATCTGGCCAACGTGGGCGACTGCCGCTCGCTGGTCATCCATCCGGCCAGCACCACCCATTTCCGCATGAGCGACGAGGCGCTGGCCGCCGGTGGCATCACGCAGGGAACGATTCGCCTGTCGATCGGGCTGGAA
The DNA here is from genome assembly GCA_035571715.1 of Ramlibacter sp. Lineage (GTDB taxonomy): Bacteria > Pseudomonadota > Gammaproteobacteria > Burkholderiales > Burkholderiaceae_C > Ramlibacter. The sequence continues at coordinate 13,404 of DATNCB010000331.1, read as the reverse complement.
GACCCGGCTGACCTGATCGACGATTTGAAGCGGGCGCTGAAGGCGGCCGAGAAGGCATAGGAGGCGCAATGTACTTGCAAGTCAACGGCCACCCCACCTACTGCTACACCGGCGGCAAGACGTTCGATGCGGCCAAGCCGACGGTCGTCTTTATTCACGGCGTGGTTTGCGACCACAGTGTATGGATCCTGCAGACCCGCTACCTCGCGCACCATGGATGGAACGTGCTCGCCGTGGACCTGCCGGGCCATTGCCGCAGTGAAGGCGATGCGCCATCGAGCGTCGAAGAAGCGGCGGATTTCATCGCCGGCCTGCTCGATGCCGCGGGCGTCTCCAAAGCCGCGCTGGTCGGCCACAGCTGGGGCTCGCTGATCGCGCTCGAGGCGGCGGCACGGCTCAAGGAAAGGGTCTCGCACTTGATCCTCGTCGGCACCGCATATCCGATGAAGGTGTCGGCGGCGCTTCTGGACGCGTCGCTCAGCCAGCCGATGAAGGCCATCGAGATGATCAACGTGTTCTCGCGCAGCACGCTTGCGGCGCCGCCGTCGGCTCTCGGCCCCGGCACCTGGGTGTATGGGGCGAGCACGGCCCTGGCGCGACGGGTGCTCGCGAGCAACCCGCGGGTCAACGTCTTCCATCGCGGCTTCAAGGCGTGCGACAGTTATGCCAACGGCGACAAGGCGATTGCCGCGATCACTTGCCCGGTGCTGTTCGTGCTGGGTTCCGAAGACCAGATGACGCAACCCAAGGCGGCGCAATCGCTGATTGGCGCGGCCCGGGAAAGCGGCAAGTCCGTGAAGGTCGTGGCGCTACCGGTCGGTCACAACCAGATGACGGAAACGCCCGATGCCACGCTGTTCGCGATCCGCGACTTCCTGAAGACATGACTTCCGGTTGGCCGGATGCAGCGCGCTGCTTCAGACCACGTCCTTCAGGTAAACCGACGACAGCTGGCCGCTCTTCCAGAGCCTGGCGGTCGCCTCCGAATCCGGCAGCAGCAAATTCCGCATCAACGGTTCGAGGGCAGTCGCCTGCACGTCGGCCAGCAGGACGTAGCGCGTGGCTTCCTCGTCCTCGACTTCATTGACGCGGCCGACCCAGTCCAGTGCCACCAGCGTCTCCAGCACCGGCTCGAGCTGCAGCGCGTCCAATTGCAATGCCGCGCAGAGTTGCGGCGCGCTGAGCCCGCGCCGCGCCGACGTGCGGGCGTGATGCAGTTCACGCAGCACTTCCAGCGCCAGCTGGAAGTGCCAGCCGTGGCTGCCGCCGGGACGGCGCGTCCCCGCCACCAGGCTCGGCAGGTAAGCCGCAATCACCGCGCCCAGCAGCACGATGATCCAGGCCACATAGATCCACACCAGCAGGATCGGCAGCGTGGCGAAGGCCCCATACACCATCGAATAGGTGGGCACCGTGGCGAGGTACATCGCCAGCAGCTTTCTGGCCAGTTCGATTCCGGTGGCGGCGAACAGGCCGCCGGCCCAGGCATGGTCGCGCCGCACCGGGGTGTTCGGCACGTAGCGGTACAAAGCGGCCAGGCCGCCCGCGAGCAGGAAGAACTCGATGATGTGGAGCAGCACCTGCACCGCGCCCGGCATCGCAGCCACCAGCCCGCGCGAGGCCGATATGACATAGGAGGTGATGCTCAATGAGGCCCCCAGCAGCAGCGGACCGAGCGTCATGAAGGCCCAGTAGATCAGTACGCGCTGGGCCAGTGGCCTGGGCCGCTTCACACGCCAGATGCTGTTGAGGGTGCGATCGATGGTCAGTGCCAGCGCCAGCGCCGTGATGAACAGCGCGGCCAGTCCCGCCACGCCCAGCCGGCTGGCCTTGCCCGCGAATTGCGTGAGATAGCCCAGCACCTGGCGGGCGATCGCATCCGGGATCAGGCTTTGCACCAGCCATGCCTGCACCGCTTCCTGCAGCTTGCCGAACATCGGGAACGCCGTGAACACCGCCAGTGCCACCGTGAAGAAGGGCACCAGGGCCATGGTCGTCGTAAACGTGAGGCTGCTGGCCGTGAGGCCGAGCCGGTCTTCGCGGAACCGCTCGCCCAGCGTCAGCGCCGTGGACTTCCACGGAAAATGCGAGAGATCGGCAAGCAGCGGGCGAAAGTCCATCGGCCGCTATGATGCCATCGGCCATGAACACGTCCGATTCCGCAACCGGCGCGCAGCCCGGCACCGCCGTGGCGTTGAGCCGCTGGCTGGCCGCGGGCAGCCTGCTGGGGCTGATCGTGCTTGGGCTGGCCTGGGAGCTGTGGCTGGCGCCGCTGCGCCCCGGCGGCTCCTGGCTGGTCGTGAAGGTGCTGCCGCTGTGTTTTCCGCTGGCGGGGCTGCTGCGCAATCGCATGTACACCTACCGCTGGGTGAGCCTGGTCGTCTGGCTCTATTTCGCTGAAGGCGCCGTGCGCGCCTACAGCGACCGCGGCTTGAGCGCGCGCCTGGCCCTGCTCGAAGTCGCGCTGTGCCTGGCGCTGTTCGCAGCCTGCGTGCTGCACGTGAGGACCCGCCTGCGAAAGGCCATATCATGAATCCATTGATCGACCGGTTGCGCCACATCGTGGGCGAGGGCAATGTGCTTTGCGAGGGCGATCTCAGCGCCTGGGAGCAGGACTGGCGCAAGCGTTTCCGCGGCAAGGCGCTGGCGGTGGTGCGGCCGGGGTCCACCGCCGAAGTCGCGCTGGTCGTCAAGGCTTGCGCCGCCGCGGGAACATCGATCGTTGCGCAAGGCGGCAACACCGGCATGGTGGTCGGCTCGGTGCCGGACGCTTCGGGAACGCAGGTCGTGCTCAGCCTGCAGCGCCTGAATGAAGTGCGCAATCTCGACGCCGCCAATCTGACCATGACGGCGGAGGCCGGGTGCGTTCTGCAAAATCTGCAGCAGGCTGCAGAAGCGGCCGGCTTCCTGTTTCCGCTGAGCCTGGCCGCCGAAGGCAGCTGCACCATCGGCGGCAACCTGGCCACCAACGCGGGCGGCACACAGGTCGTGCGCTACGGCAACGCGCGCGAGCTGTGCCTGGGTCTCGAAGTGGTCACCGCGCAAGGCGAAATCTGGAACGGCTTGTCGGGCCTGCGCAAGGACAACACCGGCTATGACCTGCGCGACCTTTTCATCGGCAGCGAGGGCACGCTGGGCATCATCACGGCGGCGACCATGAAGCTCAATCCCCTGCCGGCCGCCACGTTGACGGCGTGGGCCGCCGTGCCATCGCTGGAAGATGCGGTGCGTCTGCTCGGGCTGGCCCACAAGCACCTGGGCGCGAGCCTCACGGGTTTCGAAGTGATGGGCCAGTTCGCCCTCGAGCTGGTGGCGCGGCACTTCCGGCAGATGCGAGTTCCGCTGTACGAGCAAACGCCTTTTTGCGTGCTGCTGGAGAACTCGGACCACGAGTCCGAGCTGCATGCCCGGGGCCGTTTCGAGGGCCTGTTGGACACGGCGATGGAAGAGGCCTGCGTGACGGATGCGGTGGTCGCGGAAAGCCTGACCCAGGCGCACCAGCTCTGGCATATCCGCGAAAGCATTCCGCTGGCGCAGGCCGAGGAAGGCTTGAACATCAAGCACGATATTTCGCTGCCGGTTTCCGCGATTGCGCAATTCTGCCGGGTCACGGACGCCCTGCTGGCGCGTGAAATCCCCGGTGTGCGGATGGTGAACTTCGGGCATCTGGGCGACGGCAATCTGCACTACAACGTGCAAACGCCGCCGGGTGGCGACGCCGCGGCGTTCCTGAACGAGTGGGAAGAGAAAGTCAACACGCTCGTCTTCGATTCGGTCCAACACTTCGGCGGATCCATTTCGGCCGAGCACGGCGTCGGCAGCCTCAAGGTCGACAAGCTCGAACAGCACAAGTCGCCGGTGGCGCTGGAGATGATGCGCGCGATCAAGCGCGCGCTCGATCCGGACAACCTGATGAACCCCGGCCGGGTGCTGCGCGCCTGAAGGGTCTTGCGCATCTGAGGATAATCGGGCCCATGCCCCTCGCCAGCCGTCCCGTCCGCTCGCAATACGAAGACTTCATGCGTCATGTGTACACGCACGGAACGTCGAAAACCGACCGCACCGGCACCGGCACGCGCAGCGTGTTCGGCTACCAGATGCGGTTCGATCTGGCCGAAGGTTTTCCGGTCGTGACAACCAAGAAAGTGCACCTGAAGTCCATCATCGTGGAGCTGCTTTGGTTCCTCCAGGGCTCGAGCGACAACAACTGGCTGAAGGAGCGCGGCGTCTCGATCTGGGACGAGTGGGCCCGGCCCGACGGCGACCTCGGCCCGGTCTATGGCGTGCAGTGGCGCAGCTGGCCGACACCCGACGGCGGCCACATCGACCAGATCGCCGAAGCCGTGCGAACGATCAAGACCAACCCGGACTCGCGCCGCATCATCGTCAGTGCCTGGAACGTGGCCGACATTCCGAAGATGGCGCTGGCGCCGTGCCATGCGTTCTTCCAGTTCTATGTGGCAGACGGAAAGCTTTCGTGCCAGCTGTACCAGCGCAGCGCCGACATTTTCCTGGGCGTGCCGTTCAACATAGCCAGCTACGCCTTGCTCACGCACATGATGGCGCAGCAGTGCGACCTGGCTGTCGGCGACTTCATCTGGACCGGCGGCGACTGCCACATCTACAGCAACCATCACGAGCAGGTAGAACTTCAATTGAGCCGCCAGCCGTTTGCCTACCCGGTGCTGAACATCAAGCGCAGGCCGCCTTCCATCTTCGAGTACGAGTACGAGGACTTCGAAGTGCAGGACTATCGATGCCATCCCGCCATCAAGGCGCCGGTAGCGGTGTAAGACCAGGCTTCGCATGAACCTGGGACTGATCTTCGCGCGCGCGCGCAATGGCGTGATCGGCAAAGCCGGCGGCCTGCCCTGGCATCTGCCGGAGGACATGGCGCACTTCAAGCAGGTGACGATGGGGCGCCCCGTCATCATGGGACGCAAGACCTGGGAATCGCTGCCCGAGCGCTTCCGGCCATTGCCCGGACGCACCAACATCGTCGTCACGCGCCAACCTGACTGGCACGCGCCAGGCGCCACGCGGGCCGCCTCGCTGGCCGAAGCAGTGTTGTGCGCAGGCGAGGGGCAGGCCTGGGTGATTGGCGGCGCCGAAATCTTCGCCGATGCTTTGCCATTGGCGAATACCGCGGAGGTCACTGAGATCGAAGCGGACTTCGAGGGCGACGTGTTCGCTCCCGGCTTCGGCCGCGAATGGCGGGAGGTGGCACGCCGGCGCGAGCGCTCCGCCACCGGGCTGGACTACAGTTTCGTCACGTACCAGAACACACTATCAGGAGTTTGACATGTCAGGAGCAGGATTCCACGTTCACGGCCCGCACGACCACGAGCTGGAGCACGCCGTGCAACATGCCGGCCATGGTGACGCGGCCCACGACAGCGCTGCCCGCGGCGGCATGATCAACCAGATCGCCATGTTCACCGCCGTGATCGCCACCGTCGGTGCGATCTTCGCGTACATGGGCGGAGCCACGCAGGCCAACGCGGGCCTGTACAAGAACAACGCGGCGATCAAGAAAACGGAAGCGTCGAACCAGTGGAATTACTTCCAGGCCAAGAGCACCAAGCAGTCGCTGGCGGAGGTCTCGCGCGATCTCTCGCCGCCGGACAAGCAATCCATCTACCAGGCCAAGGTGGAGCGCTACGAAAAGGAAAAGAAAGAGATCGAGACAGAGGCGCGCAAGCTCGAAGCGCAGGCCACGGAATGGGACAAGCAGAGTGACGAGCAGATGCACCAGCATCACCGCTGGGCGCAGGCCACGACGGTGCTGCAGGTGTCGATCGCGCTGGCCGCGATCGCGCTGATGACCAGGAAGAAATGGCTGGAATGGAGCATGTTCGCCGTGGCCGGCATCGGTGTCGCCGTCGGCGCACTGGCGTTGCTGCATATCTGAACCCGAGGCTCGTGTGACACGAGCCGCATCAAGAACACGGCCTGCTCCGTGCGCGGCTAAGAGGGTTCACGCGCGTCCCGAACAATAGCCGACAGGAATGCTCGGGCCAATCGCGCGGTATGTTGCAGATTCACGTTGATGTACATCAACCGAAGCACGATCGACGTTACCGCGGGGTCACACGCTTAATGTTCATCGATGGCGAGCCCAAGACACCCGTGCTGCGTGCGCGTACGAGGGGGAACCAGCAAATTCAAGCGGGCAAAGCTGTCGATCTTGCCGACGGCTCGCATGCGCAAGCCAGCTGAAACGCGACAGTTCGCAACACTCCATCACTCAACAATACGACGAACTTCGGTAACTTCGCCCTCATGAGCTGCGCGCAAAGGGTGACCCGAAAGATCCAGGGATTGAACCGAGCGCTCGGCCGACAAGAGGCCGCGCGATGAGGGCTCGTTTGAAAACCGCTTCGAAAAGACCACGGCCGGCAGGCACTCAGCTGCCGCGCCCCAAGTGGCTCGGAGTTTTCGAAATCAATCAGTAGGAGTATTTGTGAGTAAACGACGAGATTCAAAACCATATTTCCGTCTGGCAGCCGTTGGGCTTGCTGCCGCCTTGCTGTTCGGGTGCGGCGGCGGAGGCAGCGATTCTGCCTCGACCCCCTCTGCGGTACAGCTGCGCGAAACCAGCACGCTTTTGGCGGTCACGGCGGACCTGCCGTCAACGTCAGGCGCCGCAAGCACGGAATTCGAAGCACAGGCCTTGAACTTCACCTTCGCCGCCCAGATCGACAGTGGATCGGACGCCGGCTCGACCCTCAAGGGCATGTTGGGGCTCAAGGGCGAGCGCGACGACGGCGTCATGGAAGTCCAAGGACGTTTCTTCCCCGATGCGACCACGGTGCCCAACCGTGCTGACGTGACGGCGAATTTCGCAGCCCAGCGCGACGCCTTGACCGCCGCCATGCGCGCGGACATCAAGGCTTTGTCGGCACAATTGCAGGCCGCACTAGCCGCCGGCGCCGTTCGAGGCTCGGATGGCCCCAGCGCAGCGCAGAAGGCCGCGCTGGCAGCGTTCAAGGCCAGCTTCGCCCAGCGCATGGCCGCGTACGACAGCGCGATGACTGCGCTCAATGCCCAGTACCGCGGCGCGAGCGGCTACGCGGTCAGCGGAACCATCGACTCGCACGGGGCGATGAAACTGAGGATCAGCCTTGGCAACGATCGCACGGTCGGCGTTACCGGCACCTTCGCCGCCGACGGCTCCGCCAGCGGCAGTCTGACCGGCCCGGCCCGTGACGACAAGGGCACCTGGACAGCTACGGCAGCCGGCGGCACGGTGACACCGCCGCCTCCGCCTCCGCCTCCGCCACCTCCTCCTCCGCCACCGCCGCCTCCTCCTCCGCCACCGCCGCCTCCGCCACCTCCGCCGCCGCCTCCGCCACCTCCTCCTCCGCCGCCTCCTCCGCCGCCTCCTCCGCCGCCGCCTCCGCCACCACCGCCTCCGCCACCACCGCCGCCACCACCGCCTCCGCCTCCGCCTCCAGTCGGTAATGTCGCAGCGGGCGCTACGATCTTCGCCGCGAACTGCTCCGGTTGTCATGGCGCGGACCCAGCAAGCAACAACATGAACGTGAAGAACGCCAGCACCGTGGCAGGGATGACGTCAGCGTTTGCGAGCGTTTCAGCGATGAACCGCTTCCAGACCTCGCTGACGGCGCAACAAAAGCTGGACTTGGCGGCGTACATCGCAAGCCGCTGATGACCGATGTGACTTAGATCGAACGATGCGAGGGAACCGGTGTGCTTGCACATCGGTCCCCCGCAGCTAGACTGTTCTTACCGCCGGAGGGCGGGCGGCCTCAAGCCGCTCGCGACTCCGGTTTTTTTGTGGGTGCTCGATCGTGGCAACATGGCGCCTTAAGCTCTTTGGCCACTCATGAAACTCGCCACATGGAACGTCAATTCGCTGACGGCGCGGCTTGCGCACGTCCTGGACTGGACCGCCGTCAATCCGGTCGATGTGTTGTGTTTGCAGGAGCTCAAGCTCACTGACGACAAGTTCCCGCTCGAGGTGTTGAAGTCCGCCGGCTATGAGCACTGCGCGGTGTTCGGCCAGAAGACATACAACGGAGTGGCGATCATGAGCCGCCACCCTTTGCGCGATGTCGCGCGGAACATCGCGGGATTCGCCGACGAACACTCACGCGTGATCGCGGCGACGCTGGACAGCCCCGGCGGCGAGATACGGCTGGTCAACGGCTACTTCGTCAACGGGCAGGCGCCCGGAACGGCCAAGTTCGATTACAAGATGAATTGGCTGCGGGGACTATGCGATTACCTCAGCGGGGAGATAGAGCGCCATCCGCGCCTGGTGCTGCTCGGGGACTTCAACATCGCGCCGGAAGACCGCGACTCGTTTGACCCGGAAGGCCTGCGCGAAACGATCCACCACACCACCGAGGAGCGGGCGCACTTCCGAAGCCTGCTGGGGCTGGGCCTTGGCGACAGCTTCCGTTTGTTCGAACAGCCCCAGAAAAGCTTCAGCTGGTGGGACTACCGCATGTTGGGCTACCAGAAAAACCGCGGGCTGCGCATCGACCACATCCTGGTGAGCGAGTCGCTCAAGCCCGAGGTCAAGAGCTGCACGATCGACCGGACGCCGCGCAAGTGGAAACAGCCGAGCGACCATGCGCCGGTGACTCTGGAAATCTGACTAGGCCAGGCCCTACTCCAATCCCAGCTCCTGGATCTTTCGCGTGATCGTGTTGCGCCCGATCCCGAGCTTTTGCGCGGCCTCGATGCGGCGGCCGCGGGTGTTGGCCAATGCGGTGAGGATCAGTTTGGATTCGAAGCGTTTCGTGAGTTCTTCCCAGACGTCGTGCCGGCCGCTGGCCAGCAATTCCAGGGCTTCAGCCTCGAGGCCCGACTCCCAGCTGCGAGGCTCCGCAGGGCCCTTGCCGGGCATCGCTTGCGAGCCGAAGGCGGCTGCGGATGCGTCCACCTGCGCGTCCGGCTGCGGTGCGGAGCGCACCGACTCCGCGGTTTGCGGCGCCGCCGGCGTGTTGTCCGCTTCTCCGGACCGCGGCGCCATTTCCGGAGGCAAGTCCTTGGGTTCGATCAGCTGGGCCGGCGCCATCACAGTGAGCCAGTGACAGATGTTTTCCAGCTGGCGCACATTGCCAGGAAACGCGAACGTTGCCAGCCGCAGCAGCGCCGCATCCGAGATCCGCTTGGGCTCGACCCCGAGTTGACTGGCGCTTTGCTGCAGGAAGTGGCGTGTGAGCACCGGGATATCTTCGAGGCGCTCGCGCAGAGCCGGCAACCGCAGGCGGATCACGTTCAAGCGGTGGAACAAATCCTCGCGGAATATGCCGTCCTTCACACGCTGCTCCAGGTCCTGGTGCGTCGCCGCGATGACGCGCACGTTCGCCTTGATCGCGTTGTGCCCGCCCACGCGGTAAAAATGACCGTCCGACAGAACGCGCAGCAATCGCGTCTGCAGATCGAACGGCATGTCGCCGATCTCGTCGAGAAACAGGGTGCCGCCTTCGGCCTGCTCGAAGCGCCCGCGCCGCATCGTCTGGGCTCCCGTGAACGCGCCGCGCTCGTGCCCGAACAGTTCACTTTCGAGCAGGTCCTTGGGAATCGCCGCGGTGTTGATGGCGACGAACGGCCCGCTGGAACGCGGGGAGTGCTTGTGCAGGGCGCGCGCGACCAGTTCCTTGCCGGAACCGGACTCGCCCGTGATCATCACGGTCACCATGCTTTGCGACAGCCGGCCGATCGCGCGGAACATATCCTGCATCGCGGGCGCCTGCCCCAGCATTTCGGGCGCGGCGGCCATGTGTTCCTCCGACACTTCCTCGCGCTGGCTTTCCTCCACCGCGCGGCGGATCAATTCGACCGCTTTGGGCAAATCGAACGGCTTGGGCAGGTATTCGAATGCGCCGCCCTGGAACGCGGACACGGCGCTGTCCAGGTCCGAGAACGCCGTCATGATGATGACCGGCAGCCCCGGCAGCCTTTGCTTGACCTGGGTGAGCAGGTCCAGGCCGGAGCCGCCCGGCATGCGGATGTCGCTCACCAGGACCTGCGGGCCGTTCTCGTCCTCGCCCGACTCGAGGGCTTCCAGCACTTCGCGCGCGCTCGTGAAGCTTCGGGTGGGCAGGTCCTCGCGCAGCAGCGCCTTCTCCAGCACGAAGCGGATGGATTGGTCATCGTCAACGATCCAAATCGGCTTCATGTGCAGGGCCTGTGAACACTGCTCCTGGCAGTGCGAACGTGGTTAAGAGCGTCAATTGTTTTCACAGGCCGTTTGTCACCTAAGTCAACGAATCAGAGTCATGGCAACGGAATCAGGATCTTGAAATCCGTCCGGCCCGGTACGCTGTCGCACTCGATCAGCCCGTGATGCTGCTGAACGAAGGTTTGCGCCAGCGTCAGTCCGAGGCCGGAGCCGCCCTCCCTGCCAGACACCAGCGGAAAGAAGATGCGATCCCTGATCGAGTCCGGCACGCCGGGCCCATTGTCGATGACATGCAATTCCAATGCCAATCGATTGCGCTGTTTGCCGAAAGTCACCTGACGGGCGATCCGGGTGCGCAGGACCAGCCGCGCGTCGCCTGCCGCGATGCGCTCCGATAAGGCCTGGCAGGCGTTCTGCGCGATGTTGAGGACGGCCTGGATGAGTTGCTCGCGATCGCCCCGGAACTCGGGAATGGAAGTGTCGTACTCGCGCACCACGGCAAGGCCCTTGGGAAACTCGGCCAGGATCAGCGAGCGAACCCGCTCGCAGACCTCATGAACATTGACGTCGCCCACTACGTGTGGCCTGCGGTGCGGCGCCAGGAGGCGGTCGACCAGCGTTTGCAGCCGATCGGCCTCATGAATGATGACCCGGGTGTATTCCTTCAGGTCGCGCGACTCGATCTCCATCTCGAGCAGCTGCGCGGCGCCGCGAATGCCACCCAGCGGGTTCTTGATTTCATGGGCGAGATTGCGGATCAGCTCCTTGTTCGCCCGGGCCTGGTCGTTCAACCGCTCCTCGCGATCCTGCCGGGCCTGCGCCTCCAGCGGCAGCAGTTCGACAACGATCTCGCCCGGCTCGTCGGTCTGCGCCACCACCACGTGCACGGGCAGCGGTTCGCTGTTCGGGCGCAGCAGCCATGCGTCGTAGCGCAGCGCCGCGAACTCGTTGCTGCCCGTTGCCTCCAGCGCGTTCTGCAGGATGTGCGGTTCACTGAACCACTGGGGAAAATTCGAGCCGCTGATGGTGCGGCGCGAGCTGCCAAGAGCGTCCTCGAGCGCTGAGTTGGCGAACATTACCGAGCCATCGCTGCCAACCACGGCCACCAGCGTGGCCAGCAGGTCCAGCGACTGGAAGCGGTCGGAAGGGGGCGCCGGTGCGGTCAAGTCCTCATTTTGACGCAACCCGGCCAAGCTCCCGCTTGATGCCGGCGATGTCGTTTTCGGTGCGCGCGATGCCCGCCTTCAGTTCGGCGACGCGGTCCAGGTACTTCTGTTGATTGCGGTGCTCGGGGCCCAGCTTCTCGGGTTCCCCGTTGTTGTATTCCTTGACCAGGTCCGACAGGCGCCCTTCCGCTTTCTTGAGCTCCGCTTCCAGGATCAGGCGGGCGTCGCCGTCGCGCGCCCGCTGGCTGTCGGCGTCGACACGCTGGCCCGGGCTGGCAGCCGACTGCGGCGCCGTGGCCACGCGCACGGCCGCAGAGTTGACGCGCGTTCCTTCCACGACCGTGACGTTGCCGCCTTCCATGAGCTTGCAGCCCTTGGCCTGGGCCTCGGCGACATTGTTGGTGTAGGTGTTGCCGCAGCGGTAGATGCGGGACTGGGCAATGCTGTTGGTCGCCAGAGCGGCAATGGCCAGCGGGATCAGGACGGCGTATTTCACGGATGGCTCCCTCGCACGCGTGTGCACAGGATGGCTCTTCAGTATCGCGCAATACCTCAAAAACTCCAAAAAAGCCCTTGATTCCAATAAGAAAAGGACCCGAACTGGGTCCTTTTCACACCACAAGGCAAGGAGAAAACGCGGTCCCCTGAAGGGGACACGCGTCCTTCGGCCCTTAAAGGCTGTAGTACATGTCGAACTCGATCGGATGCGTCGTCATGCGGAAACGGGTCACTTCCTGCATCTTCAGCTCGATATAGGCGTCGATCATGGTGTCGGTGAACACGCCGCCTTTGGTCAGGAAGCCGCGTCCCTTGTCCAGGTATTCCAGCGCCTGGTCCAGGCTGTGGCAGACGGTCGGAATCTTCGCGTCTTCCTCCGGCGGCAGGTGATACAGGTCCTTGGTGGCGGCTTCGCCGGGGTGGATCTTGTTCTCCACGCCGTCCAGGCCCGCCATCAACATAGCCGCGAAACCGAGATACGGGTTGCAGATCGGGTCTGGGAAGCGCACTTCGAGGCGGCGGCCCTTCGGGTTGGCGACGTAAGGAATGCGCACGGCGGCCGAACGGTTGCGGGCCGAGTACGCCAGCTTGACCGGCGCCTCGAAGCCAGGCACCAGCCGCTTGTAGCTGTTGGTGCCCGGGTTGGTGATGGCATTCAGCGCGCGCGCGTGCTTGATGATGCCGCCGATGTAGTACAGCGCGAAGTCCGACAGGCCCGCATAGCCGTCGCCGGCGAACAGGTTCTTGCCGTCTTTCCACACCGACTGGTGCACGTGCATGCCCGAACCGTTGTCACCGACCAGGGGCTTGGGCATGAAGGTGGCCGTCTTGCCGTAGGCGTTCGCCACATTGAGCACCACGTACTTGAGCCACTGCGTCCAGTCGGCGCGCTGCACCAGCGTGCTGAACTTGCTGCCGATCTCGTTCTGCCCGGCGCCGCCCACTTCGTGGTGGAACACTTCCACCGGGATGCCCAGCGTTTCGAGAATCAGCGACATTTCCGCCCGCATGTCCTGCATGCTGTCGACCGGAGGAACCGGGAAATAGCCGCCCTTTGTGGTGGGCCGGTGGCCCTTGTTGCCGCCGTCGATCTTCTTGCCGGTGTTCCACGGCCCCTCGTATTCGTCGATCTGAACGAACGAGCCCGTCATGTCCTGGCCCCAGCGCACGTCGTCGAAAACGAAGAATTCGGGTTCCGGACCGAAGAACGCCGTATCGCCCAGACCGGACGCCTTGAGGTACGCCTCGGCGCGCTTGGCGATGGAGCGGGGGTCGCGGTCATAGGCCTTGGCATCGCCCGGCTCCAGCACGTCGCAGGTCAGGAACAGCGTGGTCTCTTCGTAGAACGGGTCGATGTTGGCCGTGGCCGGATCGGGCATCAGCAACATGTCCGAGGCTTCGATGCCCTTCCAGCCGGCAATCGACGATCCGTCGAATGCATGGCCCGAACTGAACTTGTCTTCGTCGAAATGCGAAACGGGCACAGTCACGTGTTGTTCTTTTCCGCGGGTGTCGGAGAAACGGAAGTCGACGAACTTGACTTCGTTTTCCTTCACCATCTTCATCACGTCTGCGACGCTC
>DATNCB010000330.1:0-3066 GCA_035571715.1 Ramlibacter sp. | reverse complement strand
GCGGCTAGGATCTGGCGGATGGCGGGCTCGTCGTCGATGACCAGAATCTGTAGCGCGGAACTCATCGACCTAGTGTAGCGGCTCCCGATTTTTCAACGGTCCAGGGGAAGCCACACGGTCACCCGGGTTCCTGCGCCGGCCTTCGATTGCACGTCGATGCGCCCGCCATGGGCCTGTGCGATGGAGCGGCACAGCGGCAATCCCAGTCCCGTGCCGCGGCCGGCCGGCTTGGTCGTGAACAGTGGCTCGAAAGCGCGTTCCAGCACGGCGGCGCTCATGCCGCAGCCGTTATCGGAGACGCACAGCTCGACGCCGCCCTCGGCGCAGCGCGTTGCCAGCTCGATGCGCGCGGTGTGCGGCGCCAGCGCGGCTGTCGCATCGGCCGCGTTGATCACCAGGTTGATCAGCAGCAGCACCAGGCGGTCGGCGATCACCATCACCGCCGGCAGTTGCGGGTCGCGGACCGCCACGACCGCCACCCCATCGAGCCGCGGGTCGTAACGCAGCAGCGCGATCGACTGCGCCACGATTTCGTTCAGGCTGGCAAGCTGCCATTCCGAAGCGGGCGCCGCAGCCAGCTCCGAGATTTCGTGGGTAATGGCCACCAGGCGCGCCGTCTCGTGCAGGATCTGCCCCGGAATGGTCGCGGCAGTCCCGCCCCGGCCGTATTCACCGCTGCGCTGCGCATCCACCATCGCCCGCGCATAGCCGTCGATGGCGGCGATCGGGTTGCCGATTTCACGCAGCACGCCCGCCGCCATCGAGCCGATCGCGGCCAGCTGCTCCTGGTGCATGACATGGCGGCGCTCGATCTCCAGATCGCGCTCGCGGCGCGCCAGCGCGCCGGCCAGGTTGTCGACGGCCTGCGCCAGGTCGCTCAGCTCGTCGTTGCGCGCGAGCGGCTGGCCGCGCCCGCGATCCCCGACCACGATGGCCAGCGCGCGTGCGCGCACGGTGCCGATGTCGAGCGCGAGCCGCGAGAAAAACAGCATGGCCAGCGCCCCGATCGAGGTGATGCCCAGCCACGCCAGACAGGCGATGGTGATCGTCACGCCATCGATGTAGTGCCGTGTCTGCGCCAGGCGCTGCGCGCGATCGCCGGTGGACTCGCGCAGTTGGCGGTCGAGCGCAAGCAGCTGGTCAGCGCCGAGAGTGGCGGCCGACTCGTGCAGCCGGCGCTCCAGCAGCATGCCGTACCGCGTGTGAGCCTGTTCGAGCGCGTCCAGATTGTCTTGCGCCGCGCTTCGAAAGACCAGCGTGGAGGCGACCAGCAGCAGCGCCAGGATCGTCGCGCCGGCGATCGCCAGCAGGCCGGTGGCGCGCAGCGGCAATCGGCGCTGCGCGGCGGCCAGGCGCGGCGCGGCCGGCACTCCGACCACGGATTCGGGAAATTGGGCCCTGCTCGTGATGGAGTTCATGCGCTTTGCAGCAATCGGTCGAGCTGGTTGCGCACCGACGGCGAATCCCACTCGCGCGCCCCGGTCCAGCGGGCCAGCACGGCCGAGTCGGCGGCAACGACAAAGGTCTGCGGCAACGCGTCCAGTCCGAGTCTTCTGGCCGCCGGCAGGCTCGGCGACAGGACAACGCCGGGCAGGCCCGCGGCGTGTTCGCGCAGGTATTCGCGCACCGCAAAACTGTCGTCGGCCAGCGCGACGGCGCTGACCTCGATCCCTCGCGGCGCGAGCGCCGATGCCAGCCGCCCAAGACTGGGCAGTTCCTGCCGGCAGGGTGGACACCACAGCGCCCACATGTTGATCACACGCGCTCCGCCGCTGGCCGCCGGCAAGGTCGCGGGCCGGCCGGCGAGATCGCGCACCGCCAGCGCCGGCCAGTGCGGCCTTGCCTGCGGCGAAGGCGCGTCGCTACAGCCGGCGAGCCACGCGGCGGCACCGGCCAGGGAGGCGATCGCGCAGCGGCGTTTCATGCGCGGCGCTCCGCGCGGCGGATGCGCTGTCGCAGGCTGGCGACCTCGGCTGTCATCAGCGCGAAGCACATGCCGAACGAGCTCCAGACGTACGCGCCATGGCCCTCGATCGCAAACAGGGCGTTCCAGTTCATGCGGCGGCCTCGGCGGTCATGGAGCCCGGCTCGGCACGGCGCTCCAGCATCAGGCAGCGCACGCGCGTCAGGACCACGGCGTTGGCATACATCCAGAATGCCGCTGCCATCACCAGCACGCCCCCTAGCGTGCTGCTCGCCATCTTCGGCGAGCCGGTCAGGCTCGCCGCTACGCCCTGGTGCGGCGATGGGTTCCACCAGCTCAGCGACCAATAGATGATCGGAAGGTTGAGCACGCCAATGAGTACGAGCACCGCCGAAAAACGGTCCGCGCGCCGCCGGTCGTCGACCGACGCGCGCAGCGCCAGGAACCCGACGTAGAGGAAGAACAGAATCAGCTCGCAGGTCAGGCGCGCATCCCATACCCACCACGCGCCCCAGGTCGGCCTGCCCCACAGCACGCCGGTCCACAGCGCCACGATGGTGAACATCGCTCCGGTCGGCGCCAGCGCCACCATCAGCAGCGCCGGCAGGCGGACGTTCGCCAGCACGAGTGCCGCGCAGCCGGCCATCGCAACGAACAGCAACAACGACATCCAGGCCGCGGGCACATGGATGAACACGATGCGTGAGGTTTCGCCCAGCTGTTCGCCGGTTGGCACGGCGAGAATGCCGATCGCCAGCGCGAGCAGCGTCAACAGCAGTGCCGCGCCGGCGAACCACGGCACCAGCCGTCCGGCCAGGGGAAAGAACCTTGCCGGCGAGGCCGCGCGGTCCAGCGGTGCCAGGTTCAGCAGGGGGGCGGCGTCGGTATCCAGCATGGCTAAAGGTGTGACAGCGGGCAAGATTGGCTTCGTCGTGCTTCCGTCGCACGGAGCGTGCCAGGGGCTAAATCCGGCCCTCTCGCCTTGCAGGTGTCAAACGTGCTTCCCGCGCGCAGGAAGCGGCCCGATTCATTCCCGGAAACAGGAAGCGGCTTCATGGCCGGCGCGGCGATCCGGCATTCGCCTGCTTGTGCCGTCCCAGCTTGTCTTCCCACTCCCAAATGGCGGAGCGGGCGCGCACGCG
>DATNCB010000329.1:0-11507 GCA_035571715.1 Ramlibacter sp. | reverse complement strand
GCCGCCCAGGTTCGCCACGCCCGCGAGGCAAAGCCCGCAGTCCGCGAGATCCAGCTGATCTTTCTGGCCCGCGTAGCCAGCCACCTCGGCGATGCTGTGGCTGTAGGGATGCCAGGTCGCAAGCGAGTGCGCGGCCAGCAGGACCAGGCCGAGCCACAGCAGCCACGCCCGCGGAGCACGGGCAAGCCTGTGCAATGCGGATGTCATACGATGCGTCCCATGCGGCGATGGTATCGCAGGGCAGCGTTCAAGACAGGCTGAGCCATCCGCACGCCGATCAGCTGCATGATCCGCGCCTTTGCGCGGCCCGCATTGGGTGCGCGGCTATTTCCGCGCTGTCCCAGTCCTTGCCACAATTGGTGCTTTGCAACTATTCACATTCACGTAGACAAGAGCGCCGAGACGATACGCCTCGCCCCGACGCAGCGGGATCACCCTATGGTGCGTGCGCCCCATGTGCTCGTACGTGAGAACAACGAATCGGCCCGACACAACCTGCCCGGTTTCTGTCTTGTCACGACAGTCGGAAAAATAGCGCCCGTGCAGCGCCGCATCTTCGGTCTTGTCCACCGTGGCTTCGCGCCAGCCTTGACGCGAGTCGTATTCCCCTTCGGATGCAAAGGCGCCGCCGGTGGCAGCAAGCGCGGCAACCAAAACCGCTCCCAGCAAGGGAAACGGAAGCCGTCGACCAGTAAAAAGTGTACGCCTACGACTGTTTGCGCAGTCGGAATGTTTCATGAGGTTCACCGAAAACGGTAAAGAACACTGGGCCTATCCTAGCGTACTCATCCGTAGGCCGGCGGCAATCCCTTCTTTGCCCGTTTGCCTGGCCAGAGCAATCAACCAGCGCGTCAGGCCAGGGCCGCACGCACGCGCTCGCGCGAGAACGGAAGCTGGCGCAGGCGCACCCCGGTCGCGTCGGCAACGGCATTGGCGATCATCGCGGCGGTCGGGCCTTGCGCGACTTCGCCGGTGCCCAGGAACGGCTGGCCGGGGCGCGGAATGATGAAGATGTCGATGCGCTGCGGCACCTGCGGAAAGCGCAGGACCGGATAGCCGCCCCAGTCGCGGCTGGTGACGCGTGTGCGATCGAATGTGACTTCTTCGGTGAGCGTCCAACTCGCCGACTGCACGATGCCGCCCTCGATCTGGTTGTGGATGCCGTCGGGATTCACGACTTCGCCGCTGTCCACCGCGGCCACCACGCGCAACAGCCGCACCTCGCCGGTGTCGCGGTGCACTTCCACCTCGCAGGCCATGGCCGCGTAACCGGCCAGGTTCTTGTAGCGCGCGAAGGCGAAACCGCGGCCCCGGCCGGCGCGCCGCTGGTAGCCATTCCAGCCGAATTTCTCCGCAGCCAGCTTGATGACCTCCTGGGCGCGGCGGTCGGCCATGTGCTTCAGCCGGAACTCGACCGGATCGGCGCCGGCGCTGCGCGCGAGTTCGTCCATGAAACTTTCGATCGAGAACACGTTCATGTACGCGCCCAGCGAACGCAGCGCCGAGACGCGTAGCGGCATGTCGGGCAGGAAGTGGTACACGACGCGGACGTTGGGCAGTGTGTACAGCGGAATGGAATTGCGGTCGCCCATGCCTTCGGGCTGGGTGCCGGGCTGCGGCGGCGACGGCTTGAAAGGCTGGGCGAGGTGCCGCGCCGCCAGCAGGTCGCCTGCTGCGCCGGGACGGGTGCTGTGCGTGCTGCTCCACACCTCGTAGCGCCAGCTTGCGATGCTGCCGCCGCCATCGAGCGTGGCGCTCACGCTGCTGGCCATCGGCGGGCCATACGGCTCCCACATGTGCTCGTCCTCGCGCATCCATTGCACCCGCACCGGCGGGCCGGGCAGCGCACGCGCGAGCAGCGCGGCGTCCGCGGCCACGTCGTCCGCGCCGTTGTGTCCGTAACAGCCCGAGCCTTCGACATGGATACAGCGGACTTGCTGCTCGCCCTGGCCGAGCAGTTCGGCCAATGCCCGGCGCAGCGGGAAGACGCCCTGCGAGTGGGTCCAGACGGTGTAGTTGCCGTCCACCAGCTGCGCCATGGCGCACGAGGGGCCGATCGAGGCGTGCATCTGGTAGGGACGAAGGTAGGTCGCCGCCAGCGAGCGGGCGCCGGGCGCGGCGGGCGCCCCCCGATCGAGAATGACGATGTCCTTGGCAGGCAATGCCTGCAACGTCTTGTACAGGTCGGACTGCGCCGGCAACGTCTCGCGTTCCTGCCAGCGCGCACCCCGTGCCAGCGTGCGCGATGCGGTGATCGCCTGGTATTCGCGCTGCGCGATCACGGCGACGAAATTGCCGTCCCGCACCACCTTCAGGACACCCGGCATCTGCTCGGCTGCGCTGCTGTCCAGCGCGATCAGCGCCGCGCCGGGGCTGGGCGGGCGCACGATGCGGCCGTGCACCATGCCCGGCCGCCGCAGGTCCTGCACGTAGGCGACCGCGCCGCGCACCTTGGCGGGGATGTCCACGCGCTGTATCGACTGGCCGATCACGGTGTAGCTAGCAGGGTCGCGCAGCGCAATGTCCGGTGTCGCTCGCACGTGCAAGGTCTGCCCCGACACCAGCTCGCCATAAGCCACGCTGCCGGTGCCGGAGCGAATCACGCCGTCCTCCACTTTCAGGCTTTCGGGCGTGACGCCCAGCCGCGGAGCCGCCAGGACGATCAGTATCGCCCTCGCCTGCGCTGCCGCATGGCGAATCGCAGTTCCGCTGTCCTGCATCGAGTGGCTGCCCGCGGTGTAGCCTTCGTCGGCGGTACGCTGCGTGTCCGCCGTCACGACCGTGATCCGCGCGGGCTTGACCCCCAGCTCCTCGGCGGCAATTTGCAGCAACGCGGTCTTGATGCCCTGACCCAGTTCGGCCTTGCCGGTGAAGACGGTCACCTTGCCGTCGGCGTCGATGCGAATCCAGCCGTCCAGGAGGGGCTGCTTTTCCAGGCTGCCGGGCAGCTCGGGCGTGGCCGGTTTCGCGTCCGTCGCCGCCGCGATTTCGCGCGGCCGCAACACAAACGCGACGACCAGGGCGCCGCCCGCGGCCAACAACTCGCGCCGGGTCGGCCCGCCAGGGCGAGCTGGATTCATTGCGTTGCTCCCGCGCTTGCCGCCTTGATGCTGTCGGCCGCTCGCCGCACCGCGCGTAGGATGCGCATGTGGGTGCCGCAGCGGCACAGGTTGATTGCCATGTGCTGCCGGATCTGGGCGTCCGTGGGCGACGGGTTGCGTTCCAGCAGCGCCTGCGCGCGCATGATCATTCCGGCGATGCAATAGCCGCATTGCGCGGCCTGCTCCGCGATAAAGGCGCTTTGCAATGCGCCGGGCCTGTCCGTCGAGCCCAGGCCTTCCACGGTCTTGACCGGCCGGCTCCCGACGACGGACAGCGGCGTGAGGCATGACAGCACGGCGGTGCCGCCGATCATCACCGTGCAGGCGCCGCATTGGCCCAACCCACAGCCGAACTTGGCACCATGGAGCTGGAGCTCGTCGCGCAGGACGTACAGCAGCGGCGTCGCCGGATCGGAGTCGACCTGGTAGGTGCTGCCATTGAGATTGAGGGCGATCATGAAGCGTTCCCACTTTCCTTGACTGTGCGCAACACATCCGGCCAGGGCGGCGCATCGGTGCCCTGCCGGCGCAACCACGTCACGAGCGCCGCGAACTGTTCGTCGGTGAAACTGCCTTCGAATGGCGGCATCCAGCGTCCGGGCCCGCCGTCGGGCGGCTCGATGCCGCGGCGCGTGATGTGAATGAGGTTGCGCGGATCGGGCAGATGCAGGGCTACGGCCAGCGGCAGGCGCAACGCCGTGTTCGACGACAGTTCGCGTCCCAGGTCGTGGCATGCCGCGCAGCTGGTCGCATACACCGCGGCGCCAAGCGCCAGCACGGCCTCGTCGGCCGCCGCCGCCGCGGCGGACGGCTGCGCCGCCGCCAGCGACTCCTGCGCCGCCCTGCGGCGGCTGGCCGCTTCGCGCGCTTGCCCCTGCGGCGTTAGCGGCGTCATCTGGGCGTGGATGTAGGTGGCGATCGCCTGCACCTCGGCCGCGTCGGCATGCGACAGGTTGTACACGACGTCCCGCATGGGGCCGGCGGCGATCGCGTGGTCGGCAGCGAGCCCGGTGCGCAGGTATTCGGCCAGCGCCTGTGCCGTCCACGGTACGGGCGAAGGCGACCGGTCGTTCAATGCCGTCGCGTGCCAGCCTTCCGCATCGCCCCCGGCCAGGTAGGCGTCCTGCCGTTCCGCGCCAAGCGCATTGCGCGGCGAATGGCAGGACGCGCAATGAGCCAGTGACTCCACCAGATAGGCGCCGCGATTGAACTCGGCGCTGCGCGATTCCTGCTGGGGCAATGGTCCCTCGTGCAGGTAGAGCATGTTCCAGAACGCGATCAAGGACCGAAACTGCATCGGAAACGGGAGGCGATTGGCCGGCGGCTGGGAGCTCACCGGATCGCGCGTCATCACAAAAGCATACAGCGCACCGATATCGGCGTCGGTCAGGTGCGTGAAATGATCGTAGGGAAACGCGGGATACAGCAGATGTCCATCACGGGAAACGCCCTCGCGCAGCGCGCGGCGAAAAGCGGCTTCGGACCAAGCGCCGATTCCGGCTTCGGGCTCGGGCGTGATGTTGGTGCCGTGGATCGTGCCGAACGGCGTCGCTATCGGCACGCCGCCGGCGTACGGCGCGCCATCGCGCGTCGTATGGCAGCCGGCACAGTCGCCCAGGACGGCGAGCAACTCGCCGCGCCGCACCAGCAGCGGGTCGAACATGGCCGGCGCGGGGGTCGCGACCGGATTGATGGCCCCGTGCTGGCCCAGCGCAGCGCAGCCCGCGACCGCGAGCAGCGACGAAGCGAACAGGACGATCCAGAGGACGGACGCCCGACAGCGAGGCTTGCTGGCGATGATGGCTCCTTTCGCGGTGCTCGGGTCGCAGCAGCCGCCTGGAAGAGCATAGATTTGTTGTGCCCGGCCATGCAGCGCCGGCGACGTCGCGCTTTGCAACGATGTGTGAGCTCGGCCGCAGCCGGCGATTACGTCGAGCTGCCCGCCCCTTGCCGCAGGCGCATCACGCTGACGACGCTGGCGACCAGCGCGAACCCGGCCGCCAGCGCAAGTGCGATCAAGGGTCCGCGGCCATCGCGCGTACCCGCGACGCTGAAGATCACACCCAGCAGGACCGCGCCGATGGTCTGGCCCGTGAGGCGGGCCGTGCCCAACATGCCGCCGGCGGCGCCCGCGCGGTGCAGCGGTGCGCTCGTGACGATGGTGTGATTGTTGGGCGACTGGAACAAACCGAAGCCTGCTCCGCACAAGGCCAGGCGCCAGACGATGTCGGCGGCCGCCGGGTGCGCCGGCAGTGCGGCCAGCGACGCGAGCCCGCCTGCCAGCAGCGCCAGGCCCAGGCCGCCGAGCAATCCTGCCGGGTAGCGGCCAATGAGGCGGCCGGACACCGGCGCCGTCAGCACGATCGCGAGCGGCCAGACCGTAAGCAACAAGCCGGCTCGCATCGGGCTGTGACCGTAGCTCTCCAGCAGCAGGAAAGGCAGCGCCACGAACGAAAGAGTCTGCGCCGCGAAGGCGGTAATCGAGGTCCCGATCGAAAGCGCGAACACGCGGATGCGCAACAGGTCGATCGGCAGCAACGGGATCGGGGCGGTCCACTGCCGGCGCAGGTAAATGGCGCCCACCACCAGCCCCGCGCCCAGCAGCCCGGCGCCGGCCGCCAGCGCGCCGGGCAGCGGCGACGATCCGGCCCGGGTGCCCAAGGCATCGGCACCCAGCACCACGAGCGCGAACATCGACATGTTCAGGGCAACGTCGATCCAGGACAGCCGCACACCCGCCGGCGCCGGCCCCGGGTTGTGCGGGAGCGCCCGCCAGCCCAGCACGAATACCGCCGTGCCGATCGGGATGTTCATCGCGAACAGCCAGGGCCACGATGCCACCGACAGTATCGCGGCGGCGATCGACGGGCCGGCCACCGCTGACGTCGCCACCACCACCGAGTTGAGCGCCAGCGCGCGGCCGAGGCGGTCGCTCGGATAGGTCAGCCGCACCAGCGCGGCATTCACGGCCATGATGCCGCCGGCGCCCAGCCCCTGTACGGCGCGCGAAGCGGCAAGCATCGGCAGCGATGTCGCGAACAGGCAGGCCGCCGAAGCAGCGGTGAACAGCGCCACTCCGGCCAGGTAGACGCGGCGATAGCCGGCCAGGTCACCCAGCGTCGCGCAAGGCAGCAGCAGGGCCAGCGTTGCGAGCTGGTAGGCATTGACGACCCAGACCGATTGGGCGGGACTGGCGTTCAGGTCGCGGGCGATGCCGGGCAGCGCCAGGTTGACGATCGTTCCGTCGAGCACCGACATCGCGATGCCCAGGATGATGACCACCATCGCGCGATAGCGCGCGGGTGTGGGCAGGCCGTCGGCTGCGACCGGTGCAGTCAATGGTGGCGGTGGAATTGCGCTCACGCCGGTTGCGGATCGATCGGCGTAACGGGCTTGCCGCGCGCTTCGATGTCCGCACCCGCGGCCAGGCATAGATCCTCGCGAAAGCGTCCGGCCACGATCTGCACACCCACCGGCGTGCGGCCAACCAGGCCGGTGTTGACGCTGAGCGCGGGCAGCCCGGCGACGGGCAGCGCGATCATCGGCAATTGCGAACGCCAGACCCGCTCGTAAGAGTCGCGGCCCTGCAGGTCCAGGTCATTGGGGAACGGCAATTCGGCGCAGCTTGGTAGCACCACGATCGGGTAGCGCTCGAGGAACAATTGCCAGGCGCGGGCGATGCCAAGGCGCCGCTGCAAGGCCGACGATAGATCCTGCGGGCCGAGCGAACGCACGAACTCCGCCTGGCCGGCCAACGCGGTGATGGCGCCGGGATCGCCCTCGCGCTGCGCGGCATCGACCAGCGCCTGGTAGCCGTCTCCCAGCCACAGCGCGATCTGGATCGCGACGGCATCCTTGAGCGGCGGCAATTCGGCCACTTCATCGACGGTCCAGCCCGCGTCGCGCAGGCGGCTGGCCGCATCCAACAGCGCGGCGCAGACCTCGGGCTGCGTGTCCATGCCGTCGGGGCGCAGGCACAAGGCCACGCGCCGCGGAACCTCGGGGCCCTCGAGCGGTGCCGGCACCCACCAGGGATCGCGGGCGTCTGGCTGCGACATCGCGGCGAGGCCCAGGCGCAGGTCCTCGATGCTGCGCGCGATCGGGCCCGACACCGCCATGATCTGCCCGCCGATCGGGCGATCGACAACAGCGGTAGCGTTGTAGGTCGGGATCCGTCCGAACGAAGGCCGCAGGCCATGGACGCCGCAGGCGTAGGCGGGATAACGGATCGATCCCGCGATGTCGGTGCCATGCGCGAGGTGGCAGATACCACTGGCGACGGCGGCGGCGGCGCCGCCGGAGGAGCCGCCCGGCGTCAGGCGCGGATCGTGCGGGTTGCGCGTCCCGCCGTGCAACAGATTGCTGGTGAACCAGCGGTAGCTGAAGGCGGGCGTGTTGGTGCGGCCGACCAGCACCGCGCCGGCTCGCAGCAGGTTGTCCGCCACGGGGCTGCTGCTGCGCGCGATGAGGTCCTTCTGCGACTTGAGGCCATTGGTCGTCGCATAGCCCGCCTGGTCGATGTTGACCTTGGTCGTGACGCACACGCCCGCCAGCGGCCCGACGGCGCGACCGTGCGCGATCGCTTCGTCGACCGACCGGGCCTGCGCCATGATCTCTTCAGGGCGGTGCTCGACGACCGCGTTCAAAGCCGGGTTCACCGCATCGATCCGCGCCAGCGCGGCCTGCGCCACCTCGACGGCGGAGACCTCGCGCGTTTGCACCAGCTTGGCGATCTGGCTGGCGCCCAGGCGCCAAAGCTCGGGAATGTGAGGCATGTTATTTCCTTGCGCAGGGAACGCAGCATAGCCCAGGCGAGCAGCCGGCGTTTCTCCGCCGCGCAAGCAACTCACCCGCCGTTTCTCACGGCTTCCCGCGGCCGCTCCACTCGCACCGACCCGTCAGGCGCGATCACGATCCGAGGCATGCTTTCGATCCGCCTGGGCGCGCGAGCCTGCGGGGCAAGCACCTGCGCTGGTGTCGCGGGCTCGACGACGAGCGGCATCGGTGCGAACATCGGTGCCGAGTCCGCGGCTGAAGGTGTTGCCGCTTCGGTCGATGGCGGGTACACCAGGACGCGCTGCGTTTCCCGCGCCCCCTGGAACAGGCCATTGAACCAGTCGCTCATGCGGCCGACCAAGGGGTCGCCCTCTTGCTGGCGCGGCGCGGCAAACCGCAGCTTGGGATCGATCAGTCGCGAATTCAACGTTTGCTGGAAGAAGTCGCCGACGATGTTGAGCGCGTTGTGCGCGCCCTGACCCCAGTTGCCTTTCATCGTCACCCGGTTGTCGTTGAAGCCGACCCAGGCGCCCGCGACCATCTGTGGATGCATCAGGATGAACCAGCCGTCGGTGTTGTCCTGGGTCGTCCCGGTCTTGCCCGCGACGTCGGCCCGAATGCCGAAGCGCCGGCGAATGCCTGTGCCGGTGCCCTTGTCGATGACACCGCGCATCACGTCGAGCAGTGTTTGCGCGGCATCGTTCGACAAGGCCGGCTCCGGCTTGGCCTGGAACTCCTGCAGCGGCTTGTGGTTGCGGTTTTCGATGCGCGCGACCAGCACCGGTTCGATGTAGTTGCCGCCGTTGGCAATCGACGCGAAGCCCGACACCATCTCTTTCAGCGTCACCGGACTGGTCCCGAGCGCGAGCGACGGAACGACGTCGAGCTTGCTTTGCCGCACGCCCATTGCGCGGGCGACCTGCGCGACCCGCGCCGGCCCGATTCGCTGCACCAGTTGCGAGGTGATCGTGTTCTTGGAGTGGATGAGGCCGTCCCGCAGGCTCATCGCCAGCCCGCTCGGTGCGCTCACGTCGCTGGGCCGCCAGAACGTGCCATCACCGAGGGGGATTTCCACCGGTTGGTCGATGAAGATATCGGCCGGATTGATGCCTTGCTCGAATGCCGCGCCGTAGACGAATGGCTTGAAGGTCGATCCCGGCTGGCGCCGCGCCTGCTGCACGTGATCGAATTTTTCCTCGTCGAAGTCGCGGCTGCCGACCCAGGCGAGCACATGGCCATTGGTGGGGTCCAGAGCGACGAATCCCGATTGCAACCGTGTCTTCTGCTGCCACAGCGCATTCATCAATGCAGCGTCGGCCTCGAGTGTCTTCAGCGCCTGCTCGTCGTTCAGTCCGGCGTCCAGCGCCTTGCGGTAGTCGGGGGTTTCGCGCAGGAAGGCGCGGACCAGTTCCCGGTTGCGGCTCCTCGCGGCCTTGCCCCAGGTCTTATCGGCGATCAGCTGCAACTTGTCGGCCTGCCGCGCGACGGCTTCGTTGGCCAGCTCCTGCAGGCGCGCGTCGATGGTCGTGCGCACCACGAGCCCGTCGGTGTACAGGTCATAGCCGTTGCGGTCGGCCCAGTCGATGAGCCAGCGCCGCAGCTGCTGAGCCATATGCGGCGCGGGGCCGACGAACTCGCTCTGGCGCTCGAAATCCAGCCCCAGCGGTTGGTTCTTCAACGACTCGAAAGCGGCCGCCGCCAATTGCCCGTGCCTGACCATTTGGCCCATCACCGTATTGCGCCGCTGCAACGCGCGCGCCGGGTTCAAGACAGGGTTGTAGTGGGTCGTGCCCTTGAGCATGCCGATCAGCGTGGCGCTCTCCAGCACGTTCAGCTCGCGCGCCGGCTTGTCGAAATACGTGCGCGCGGCCATCTCGATGCCATAGGTGTTGTAGAGAAACGGCACGGTGTTGAGGTAGGTTTCGAGAATTTCCTCCTTGCCATACGCTTCTTCGATCTTGATGGCCGTCAGGGCTTCCTTGATCTTGCGTTCGAGCGTCGGAGCGCGCCCGATCTGGTTCGGGTAGAGGTTGCGGGCCAGCTGCTGCGTGATGGTCGAGCCGCCTTGCAGGTCGCCCTGTACCGTTTGCAATGCAGCTGAGGCGATGCGCCTCAGATCGAGCCCCTGGTGCTCGTAGAAGCGGCGATCCTCAGCGGCGAGCAGCGCGGCGATCACGTTCGGCGAGATGTCGGCGAGCTTGACCCATTCGCGATTCGCGCGCTTGTACACGGCCAGTTCCTTGCCGTCGGCCGACAGCACCACGGTCGGCCGCTCCAGCCTGACCTTGCGCATGTCGGCGACGCTGGGTGTGGGCGAAATCAGCCCGGGCAAGTAAAGCAGCACCAGCGTGGGCAGCAGCACTGCCGGCACCGCCCCGGCCAGCAGGCCGGAGTGCCGGCCGACCCACGGCCACACGCGGCGCAAAACCTCAGCGATGAATGCGGTGACAGGTGCCAAGCCCACGCAGGCATCTTGCGGGCCACGCCCGTCCCCAGTTGTAGGACGCCGGCGCGAGCGCCCGCCCGTGGGCAACAGCGGCTCCCGATCGCCACGCCTGAGGCAACCAGCCTTGCCGGAGGAATCCCACGAGTACCGCCTCTTTCGTCCTACGGCTGCAAGCGCAGCCCAGCAGTAGGCTTCGTCATGGGCGGAACTGGCAGCGGCCGCGACGCAGGCGACCTTTCATGGACCAACGAGGAATTGCCCCTCGAAGTCCGGCGTGCCCTTCTGGACAAAGCGCTGGAGGATTTCAAAGCGGCCAAGGCGGGCGGCACAACCCGCGCGAAGGCGCCGGCAGCGCCGGAACACGCGGGGAAAACCGGATCCGAGCGCGGTCCGGCCAGTGTCAAGGACAAACCGAAGGCTTGACGGCACCCTTCGAAGTCAGTCTACGATGCCCTTGCCGTGCGGCTCGCGCCAGGACTCGGGCCCGTCATTTCGGCGATGGGTGTGGGCCGGCAGGTGCGCCCGCAGCGACTTCACTTCGCGCTCCAGCTCCTCGATCCGGTTCAGGTAGCCAAGCAGGATCGCTACTGCGAACAGGTCCAGGTCGAAATCCTGCCGCAGCCTGCCGGCGGTGCGCAGCGGCACGATCCACTCCGCACTGAAGGCGCGTTCAGCTGTGTCGCGCTGCAGCGGCGCCAGCGCGCCGTATTCGACCAGTTCATCCAGTTCGGCCGCGCTCAGCCCGCACGCGCGCGAGAGTTCCGCCACCGTCACCGATTCGCGGGCGTCCAGCCAGGTGACTTCAACCACCTGCGCTTTCATGTCGCTTTCTCCTTCGGCGCGGCCGCGCGCGGGTTGAAGTGCGAAGCGCCGGCCAGTTCCTTGAACAGTTCCCGCTCGCGCTCGCTGAGCGTGGCAGGCACGTCGATGTAAACCGCGGCGTACAGGTCGCCGCGTCCGCCCCGGCCATTGGCCAACCCGCGTGCGCGCAGCCGCAGCTTGCGGCCGGCACGCGTGCTTGCGGGCACCGTGAGGACCACGGGGCCGTCCAACGTCGGTACTTCCACTTCGGCGCCCAGCACGGCTTCCCACGGCGCCAGCGCGAGATCGAAGTGCAGGTCGTGCTTGTCGGGGCGAAACACGGAGTGCGGCGCCAGGGTGATGTGCAGGTAGATGTCGCCGTC
>DATNCB010000328.1:0-3279 GCA_035571715.1 Ramlibacter sp. | reverse complement strand
GCTCGCGTTCTTCCTGATCCGGCTGGTGCCGGGCGACCCGATCGAAACCCTGGCCGGCGAGCGCGGCATCGACGCCGCGCGCCACGCGCAACTGCTCAAGGAGTTCGGCCTGGACAAGCCGGTGCTGGTTCAGTACGGGATCTACATCGGCCGCGTGCTGCATGGCGATCTGGGCAAGTCCATCATCACTCAGGAACCGGTGATCCGCGAGTTCTTCACGCTGTTCCCGGCGACGATCGAGCTGGCGGTATGCGCGATCCTGTTCGCGCTGCTGCTGGGCATTCCGGCCGGCATCATCGCCGCGGTGCGCCGCAACTCGGTATTCGACCATGGCGTGATGGCCACGTCGCTGACCGGCTATTCGATGCCGATCTTCTGGTGGGGCCTGCTGCTGATCCTGCTGTTCTCGGTGCAGCTGGGGCTCACGCCGGTGTCGGGCCGAATCGCCGTGCAGTACTACATCGAACCCACCACAGGCTTCCTGCTGATCGATTCGCTGCTGACCGGCGACAAGGGCGCGTTCTGGTCGACCGCCCGGCATCTGATCCTGCCGACGATCGTGCTGGGCACCAATCCGTTGGCGGTGGTGGCGCGCATGACGCGCTCGGCCATGCTCGAAGTGCTGGGTGAGGACTACATCCGCACCGCCCGCGCCAAAGGCCTGTCGCCGTTCAAGGTCGTGGGAGTACATGCGCTGCGCAATGCGCTGATTCCGGTGGTGACGGTGATCGGCCTGCAGGTCGGCGTGCTGTTCACGGGCGCCATCCTCACCGAGACGATTTTTTCGTGGCCCGGCGTCGGCAAGTGGCTGATCGAGGCAATCAACCGCCGCGACTACCCCGTCCTGCAAGGCGGCATGCTGCTGCTGGGCGCCGTGGTGATGCTGGTCAACCTGCTGGTTGATGTCACCTACGGCATCATCAACCCGCGCATTCGCCAGGCGCACTAGTGCGAACAGGCCCTGACATGGCACAAGCGCTTGCCCCGATCGCCGCCAACGGCACGCCGCCCGGGCCGCTGCGCGAGTTCTGGATTTCATTTTCCGCCAACCGGGGCGCGGTGGCGGGCCTGCTGGTCGTGGCTTCGCTGCTGCTGGTGGCGCTGTTCGCGCCGCTGCTGGCCCCGCACCTGCCGTACCAGACCAACAGCGGCGCCTTCCTGCGGCCGCCCTCGTGGCAGGAGGGTGGCTCGATGGAGTACCTGCTGGGCACGGACGCGATCGGACGCGACATCCTGACACGGCTGATCCATGGCGCGCGCCTGTCGCTGTCGATCGGGCTTGCCGTCGTGCTCATATCGCTCGCCGCCGGCATCGTGCTCGGCCTCGTCGCGGGCTTCGCGCGCGGCGTGCTCGAGATCGCCATCATGCGGCTGATGGACATCATCCTCACGTTGCCCAGCCTGTTGCTGGCCATCGTGATCGTCGCCATCCTCGGCCCCGGCCTGATGAATGCGATGCTCGCCGTGGCCGTGGTGGTACTGCCTCACTACGTGCGCATCACCCGCGCCTCGGTAATCGCCGAGGTGTCGAAGGACTATGTCACCGCCGCGCGCATCAGCGGCGCCGGCACCGTCCGCCTGATGTTCAGCGAGGTGCTGCCCAACTGCGCGGCGCCGCTGATCGTGCAGGCGTCGCTGGGCGTGTCCACCGCGATTCTCGATGCGGCGGCGCTGGGCTTCCTGGGCCTGGGCGCCCAGCCGCCGTCGCCCGAGTGGGGCACCATGCTGGCCGATGCGCGCGAATTCGTGCTGCGTGCCTGGTGGGTCGTGACATTCCCGGGCCTGGCGATCCTGGTTGCCGTGCTGGCTTTCAACCTGTTGGGCGATGGACTGCGGGATGCGCTGGACCCGAAACTGAAACGATGAATGCGAACACCCATATCGGAGTTCGAATTTAGATGCCACTTCTCGAAATCGAAGACCTCCGCGTCGACTTTCCAACCCAGGGCAGCGTCATGCACGCGGTCGACGGGGTGAGCCTCACCCTGGAAGAAGGCGAGGTGCTGGGCATCGTCGGCGAGTCGGGCTCGGGCAAGAGCGTCGCCATGATGGCGCTGATGGGGCTGATCGCCTACCCGGGCCGGGTGAGCGCGAAGACGCTGCGTTTCGCCGGTAACGACCTGCTGGGCATCTCCGAGAAGCAGCGCCGGCGCCTGGTGGGCAAGGACATGGCGATGATCTTCCAGGAACCAACGACCAGCCTGAATCCCTGCTTCACTATCGGCTATCAGCTGGTGGAGGCGTTGCGTCTGCATTCGCCGCTGGACAAGGCCAGCGCGCGGCGGCGCGCGATCGAACTGCTGGAGCAGGTCGGCATACCGGCGGCGCATACCCGGCTGAACGACTATCCGCACCAGATGTCCGGCGGCATGAACCAGCGCGTGATGATCGCCATGGCGATCTCATGCAATCCGCGCCTGCTGATCGCCGACGAACCGACCACGGCGCTGGACGTGACGATCCAGGCTCAGATCCTGGACTTGCTGCGCAACCTGCAAAAAGACCGCGGCATGGCGCTGGTGCTGATCACGCACAACATGGGCGTGGTCAGCGAGATGGCCCGCCGCGTCGCGGTGATGTACGCCGGACAGGTGATGGAGCAGCGGCCGGTGGCGCAGCTGTTCGCCGATCCGCAGCATCCCTATACCGAGGCGCTGCTGTCGGCGTTGCCCGAACGCGGGCCGGCGGGCCATCGTCTCGCGACCATTGCGGGCGTGGTGCCCGGCGTGTTCGATCGTCCTACCGGCTGCCTGTTCGCGCCGCGCTGTGCGTATGCGACGCAGCATTCGATGACGGTGCGGCCCGAGCTGCGGGCGTGGCGGGATGGCCAGGTGCGCTGCCACTATCCGCTGGGCGATCCGGAGCGCCTGGCCGCCATCGAGCGCGACGTGCCGGTGCCTGTCGAGGTTGCAGCATGACGGTCGTCGTCGAAGCGCGCAACCTGCGCCAGGTCTATAAGATCCGGCGCGGCATGTTTCGCGAGCCGGCCCGGCTGCAGGCCGTGGGCGGCATCTCCTTTGCGATCGAGGCCGGCAAGACGCTGGCAGTCGTCGGCGAATCGGGCTGCGGCAAATCGACACTGGCGCGTATGGTCGCGCTGATCGAAAAGCCCACGGATGGCACGCTCATGCTCGACGGCAGCGACGCGGTGAATACGCCGGCGTCCGACCGGCGGCGCTTGCGCCAGGCGGTGCAGCTGGTGTTCCAGAATCCCTACGGCTCGCTCAACCCGCGCAAGAAGATCAGCGCGGTGCTGGAAGATCCGCTGGCCATCAACAC
>DATNCB010000327.1:0-2893 GCA_035571715.1 Ramlibacter sp. | reverse complement strand
CTCCAGCCATTTGCCCAGCAGCACCAGGGTGACGACCACGGCCGAAGCTTCGAAATACAGGTGGCCGCCACCCGCGCCGAGCCACAGCCACATCGACAGGCCCCATCCGGCGCTGGTGCCGATGGCTACCAGCAGGTCCATGTTGCCGCTCAGCGCTTTGGCCGCATGCCAGCCCGCCTTGTAAAAACGCGCGCCCAGGATGAACTGCACCGGCGTGGCCAGCAAGAACTGCAGCCATGCCGGCAGCATCCAGTGGCGGCCGAGCAAATCGCCGAACATCGGAATGACCAGCGGAATCGACAGCAGCAGGCCCGCGGCCACCGGCGCAAAGCCGGCCCAGGGCGACAGATCCTCGGGCGCGTCGTCCTCGGCCGCGCGCGGCTCATAGCCGGCGTCGCGCACCGCGCGACGCAGCCGGGCCTCGATCTGGTCGCCCGGCGCGTAGCTGATGCGGGCCGACTCGGTGGCCAGGTTGACGCTGGCGTCCTGCACGCCGGGCACTTTCTTCAGCGCCCGTTCGACCCGGGCGACGCACGACGCGCAGGTCATGCCGCCGATGCGCAGGTCGAGCGTGGGAGCGGTAGCGGTGTTCATAAACGGAAGCATGCACCTTCCCACCATGGGAAGGTCAAGGGTTGACAAACATCAATGACGTAGCGGAAAAACGCCTTGACGCCCTGGGGTTGACCTTCCCATGATGACAAGGTTCAAGCTATGCTCCTTTCAACCGATTCCAAGAGGACCATCATGAACCAGAGCTTCGACGTGCAGGGCATGACCTGCGGCCACTGCGAAAAGGCCGTCACCCAGGCGGTGCAGTCGGTCGATCCGCAGGCCAAGGTGACCATCGACCGCCCCGCCGGCAAGGTGCAGGTGCAAAGCAACGAGCCGCGCGAGGCGATCGCCCGCGCCATTGCCGAAGAAGGTTATCAAGTCGTCGCATGAGGCGGGTATGAACGCAGCTGCATTGGCCTGGCCGGTGAACATCGGTATGGCGTCGCGCATGTCGGGGGTGACGCCAAAGATGGTGCGCCACTACGAATCGCTGGGCCTGTTGCCGTCGGTGGGCCGCACCGACAGCGGCTACCGCCAGTACAGCGAGGCCGACGTGCACACGCTGCGCTTCATCAAGCGCTCGCGCGAGCTGGGCTTTCCGATGGCCGACATCGGCGAGCTGGTCGGCCTGTGGCGCAATCGCCGCCGCGCCAGCGCCAATGTCAAACGCATCGCGCAAAAGCATTCCGACGAGCTGGGCCTGCGCATCGAGGCCATGCAGGCGATGCAGCGGACCTTGCAGCATCTGATCCATTGTTGCCACGGCGACGACCGGCCCGACTGCCCGATCCTGGACGATCTGGCCGGGCTGCACGACACGGCGCATGCCTGATCCGCTGACGCTGTATCCGGCGTTGGCGGGGGTGTCGCCGGGCTTGCCGGCCCTGGGCGCTGCCGGGCAGGCTGTCGCGGTGCCCGCTGGCGCAGTTCTGTTCAGCGAACACGACGCCTGCAAGGGTTTCCCGCTGGTGCTCGAAGGCGAGGTCCGGGTCTCGCGCGCTTCCCCCGACGGGCGGGCGCTCGAGTTGTACCGGGTCGGCCCCGGCGAGCTGTGCCTGGTGTCCAGCGCCTGCCTGTTCCGCACCGAGCCCATGATGGCCAACGGCGTCACGACCCGGCCCACCACGCTGCTGTTGATCCCGCCCGAGGCATTTCGCAGCTGGCTCGATTCGCCCGGGTTCCGCAACTTGGTGCTGGGGCTGTTTGCCGAGCGCATGGCCGACCTGACTTCGCTGGTCGATGCGATCGCTTTCCAGCACCTGGACCAGCGCTTGGCCTCCGCCTTGCTGGGTCATGGCCAGGAACTGGCCGTCACACACCAGGCGCTGGCCCAGGAGCTGGGCACCGTGCGCGAAATCGTCACGCGACTGCTGCGCCGGTTCGAGCGCGAGGGCTGGGTCGAGCTGTCGCGCGAACGCATTCGAATCCTGGACAGCGCAGCTCTGCGCGCCCATGCCCGGCGAGCTGGGTGACACAAGTCACCGACAGCGCGCGCCTTGGCGGTTGCAATAGCAGCATCGTCAACCACCAAGGACTTCCGTTATGAAAACCAATGTCGGCGGCATCGACCGCATCCTGCGCATGGCCATCGGTATCGTGCTGATGGGGCTGGCCGCCACCGGCACCGTCGGCTGGTGGGGCTGGCTGGGCATCATCCCGTTCGCCACCGGCCTGGTCGGCTGGTGCCCGCCCTACGCGATCCTGGGCTTGAGCACCTGCAAGATGCGCAAGGCGAGCTGACACCACCGCCTGCAAGGGCAAGCAAGGGGCGTTGTAATAGCGGCATGAACACCGCTAACACCATCAAGCAGCCCCGGCGCGTCGAGCGCCTGGTCACCGGCCAGCCCACCTCCGACGGCGCCGGCGTCAAGCTCACTCGCGTGCTGACGCACGATCTGCAGCAGCGGCTCGATCCGTTCCTGCTGCTGGACAACTTCGGCAGCAACGACCCGAAGGACTGGGGCGCCGGCTTTCCGGAACATCCGCACCGCGGTTTCGAAACCGTCACGTACATGATCGCCGGGCGCATGCGGCACCGCGACAGCGCGGGCCATGAGGGCCTGCTGCAAAACGGCGGCGTGCAGTGGATGACGGCGGGCCGCGGCCTGGTGCACAGCGAAATGCCCGAGCAGGAGGAAGGAACGATGGAGGGCTTCCAGCTCTGGCTCAATCTGCCCGGCAAGGACAAGATGCGCGAGCCCTGGTATCGCGACATCCCGAGCGGCGAGATTCCGGAGTTCACCACCGCCGAGGACGTGCTCGTGCGCGTGATCGCGGGCCACAGCCATGGCGTGGCCGGCGCCGTGCAGCGCGAGCACACCGAGCCGCTCTACCTGGA
>DATNCB010000326.1:0-1109 GCA_035571715.1 Ramlibacter sp. | reverse complement strand
GGGTCGATTGAGGACAAGCCGAGACCTGTGACCTTGCCGCTCAACACAACGTTCGACTCCGGCACCACGGCCGTGGTCGCAGGCTCGCGGCCGGTGATGAAACGGTAGGTGGCCGCGAAAGCGGCCGGGCCGTACGATGTCTCGCGGTGGTCGATACGCGGGATCACAACGTTGGTGGCTCCCTTGAGTTCGGGGCCTGTCGCCGTGACGCCCGTGGCCACGCCGCGCTTGCCGAGCCACAAGCCATCGGGTTGCGCGTACTTGTCGTTGTTATCGGAGCGGGTAGTGAGCCATTTCACGGGGCCTGTGACCTCGTCGCCCGACGCATTCTTCGGCCGATTCAGCGCCTGTAGGAAGGGCCCATGGCCCGCGAACTCGCTGCCGTCAGGCAGTCCATCAATGTGTTGCGCCCACGCGCCGTGGTTGGGCGTGCCGCCGAGAATGGCGTGGCTCACCTTCTGCTCGCCACCGCCGTTGAGGATGTAGTTGCGGATCGAGTTGCCGCCGCGCGAATTGCCCACCAGCACCACTTGCCTGGCGCCCGTGGCCTTGAGCACCTTCTCCACTTCGGACTTCAGGAATGCCATGTGCTCAGCGGAGGAAGTGCGGCCGGTTTGCGGCTTGGCGTCGTCATCGCGCGCCTGGGGATAAGGCATGTTGATGGCATGCAGCCGCTCGCGCGGCCAGCCATTCGATTCGAATCTCCAGATCGTCGTCTGCCACAAAGCGGCGCTGTCGCCGTCACCGTGGACGAAGACGATGGGCGGGGCGTCTGCTGCGGGCGAGCTGGCTTGAGGGGCGGGACCGGTAGCGCACCCGGCCAAGCTGAGCAGGCCGGCAATGAGTACCAGGAACAGGCGGCGTGAATTCATCGGCGTTGTCTCCAAAGGCTGTCATTGCGGGCCCGACCCGCAATCCACGTTGGCCGCTGTGCCCCCACCCCTGCCCTCCCCCGCAAGGGGAGGGAATAAAGCCCAGGATGACAACCCTTTATGCGAACACGCCGGCGGTATCCTGCATTCTTTCCGACACTTCGCCCAAATGGTGCAGGGTATCCCCGAAGCTCATTTCGAGCTGGGTGAGCTTCTTGAAGTAGTGGCTGCCG
This sequence comes from Ramlibacter sp., assembly GCA_035571715.1. GTDB lineage: Bacteria > Pseudomonadota > Gammaproteobacteria > Burkholderiales > Burkholderiaceae_C > Ramlibacter. The sequence goes on along the minus strand of DATNCB010000326.1, from coordinate 4 downwards.
ATAT
>DATNCB010000325.1:0-3273 GCA_035571715.1 Ramlibacter sp. | reverse complement strand
ATGCCGCCGGCAAGGGCAAGAGCGTGGCCGACCGGCTGCTGCGCGTCTACCTGAACCGCCATGTGCGCAAGATGTTCGACGGCAGCAAGGATGCGACCGTGCAGCGCGTGCTTGCGGTGGCGGTGCCGCGCGCCTCTGCTGCGTCGCGGACGTCGGCCCTGGCGGCCCTACGAAAGGCCGCGCGCCCGCTGTTGGTGATCGGCAGCCAGGCCGTCGTGCTGGCGGGGCAGGCGCAGGCCTTGGCCAAGGCCGTGGCGGTGCTCGGCATCCCGGTGTACCTTTCGGGCATGGCGCGCGGCTTGTTGGGGCGGGATCATCCGCTGCTGCTGCGGCACCAGCGCCGGCAGGCCCTGCGTGAGGCCGACTGCGTGCTGCTGGCCGGCGTGCCCTGCGACTTCCGGCTGGACTACGGCAAGCATGTGCGCCGCGGCGCCACGCTGATCGCGGCCAACCGCAGCACGCGCGATGCGCGCCTGAACCGCAAACCCGACATCGCCGCGATCGGCGACGCCGGCATGTTCCTGCAGGAGCTCGCGCAGGCGATGCCCGCTGCCGGCAAGCGCTGGGACAGCTGGCTGGCGCAATTGCGCGGGCGCGACGACGAACGCGAGATCGAGATCGACCGGCAGGCCGCGGACAGCGGCGAGTTCGTGAACCCGATCGCGTTCCTGCGCGCCCTGGAGCAGGCCGCCGGCGACAACGCGCTGCTGGTGGCCGACGGTGGCGACTTCGTGGGGACGGCTTCGTATGTGCTGCATTCGCGCGGGCCGCTCAGCTGGCTCGACCCCGGCGCTTTCGGCACGCTGGGCGTGGGTGCCGGCTTCGCTCTGGGCGCCGCGCTAGCCCGGCCGGACCGCGAAGTGTGGATCATCTATGGCGACGGCGCCTGCGGCTATGGCCTCGCGGAGTTCGACACCTTCGTGCGTCACGGCATCCCGGTGATCGCGGTGGTCGGCAACGACGCGGGCTGGACGCAAATCGCGCGCGAGCAGGTCAAGATTCTGCACGACGATGTGGCCACCGTGCTGGCGCGCACCGACTATCACCAGGTCGCGGCCGGTTTCGGCGCCGAGGGCATTGTCGTCAAGAAGATGAGCGAAGTTCCTGCTGCTTTGGCCCAGGCTCGCGAGTTCGCGCGGCAAGGCAAGCCGGTGCTGGTGAACGTGTGGCTGGACAAGACGGCGTTCAGAGAGGGGTCGCTGTCGATGTGAGTTGGATGCGGGAGGTAGTCAAGTGGCGGCAAATACGCCTGCAATAACGGAGTCCAGCGGCGACTCGTGCATAAAAGTGTCAGGCCGCTGCGCCGTGCGATGCATTTCTCTTGGTGGCCAGTTGCGCCACGGCGATGACAACAGGCAAGAGCAACTCTGGAATCATGTAGCCCAGCCAGACAACGGCCGGCTCAGGCAACCCGACCTGGCTGATGGACACGAGCCTGCCGACGCCGGCCATAAGCACCCCGAACGCGAGCAGGAACACCAGTGTTCCCTGGCGTCGAATGGTAGCCGCGGCCCAGAAGCTGATGACCCCCGTTGACAGGTACACGCCGGCCATGAAGCGGTGCACGTTGTCCAGCCGGGGCGAGGTGTCAGGTTCGCCCAGGTACATCTGCAACGTACCACCGAAGACGGCTATTGCCGCTACGAGAAACAGGCAGACCTGGACAACACGTTGGCTTGCAAGCAGTGGAGCGTTCGGATTCACGTTTGTTTCTCCTAATGTTCAGCACTACGGCTTCAATACCTGTTCTCGCCCGTCCTTGTTGCTCAACTTCAAGGATGTAGTCGCGCCTCGCGCCAGCACCTGAACATAGGTCGGGGTCGATTCGCCGCCGAGAACCAGGGCCGACCCGTCCTCCGTCGTCGCGAGCTTGACATTGGGTCCGCCTTTGGAATTGATCAGTCGAAGCAGGACAGTTTCTGGATACCCGCTTGTGCCGTCAGGCATCTTGACGGCAGGATCGGCCGGCAGCACTGCGATACTCGCCCGGATCTGGCCGCGCTCATCGATGATCTGGAGCGCGCGAGCCCGAAGTACCGGCGCGACGCCGTCTGCGCCCGCCATACCCGGCCGAGCAAACGAGAAAACAAGAGCGGCGAGGTTGACGACGGTTAAGGCGAGGAGAAGACGCTGAGTGTTCATCACGGTCCTTTCAGCAGTCGGTCGACCAATGTGCATTGTTGTGTGCCCAACGTGAATATGACCGTCTGGCGCCCATCCGTCGGTGCCGCGGCGAATCAGCTGGCCTGAGATCGTCTACGATCTGCCAGAAACCCCTTCGCATTCGCGGTCAACGAGCGCCTGCGAACACTTTGGTTTGCAAAAACTAGCTTGAGGAGCTTTGATAATGGACCGCAGGAAGTACATCTACGCGTTTGAAGACGGCGACGGCAAAAACAAGATGCTGCTCGGTGGAAAAGGGGCGAATCTGTGCGAGATGACGCAGATCGGCCTGAACGTCCCGCCCGGGTTTGTCATCAGTGCCGAAGCATGCCTCGTTTATCTCGAGAAGCACCAGCTTCCCGCGGGCCTGATGGACGACGTCCGCGCTCACATGAAGACGCTGGAGAAGAAGACCGGCAAGGAGTTCGGTAGCGCCGCGAACCCGCTGCTCGTTTCGGTGCGATCGGGTTCGGCGATGTCCATGCCCGGCATGATGGACACCGTTCTCAATCTCGGCTTGAACGAGACGGCGCTCCAGGGGCTGATCCGACAGACCGCCAATGAGCGGTTCGCCTACGACGCCTATCGCCGCTTCATCCAGCTATTCGGCAAGATCGCCCTCGGTGTGCCGGACGAGCACTTCGACGAGCGGATGGCAGTTGTCAAGCGCAAGTACGGGGCCCGGTCGGACCTCGAGCTCGACGCGGCGCACCTGAAGGAACTCGCCGGGGAATTCCTCGAGATCGTCAAGCACCATTCCGGCAAGCCGTTCCCGCAGGACCCGCACGAACAACTCGAGATCGCGGTGGGCGCCGTCTTCCGTTCCTGGATGGGCAAGCGCGCGGTCGACTATCGCAGGCAGTTCAAGATCACGCCGGCGATGGCCAATGGCACGGCGGTCAACATCTGCACGATGGTGTTCGGAAACATGGGGCAGGATTCCGGCACCGGCGTGGGCTTCACGCGCAACCCCGGAACGGGCGAGAACGTGATCTACGGTGAATACCTGGTCGACGCCCAGGGCGAGGACGTGGTGGCGGGCATTCGCACGCCCAAGGCGATCGCCGAGCTGGAACGGGAAATGCCGGAGATCTACGCCCAGCTGCTGGC
>DATNCB010000324.1:0-5323 GCA_035571715.1 Ramlibacter sp. | reverse complement strand
TCGATGGAAGCCGTGCTGGGCGCGCAGGTGGCGCAGGCCACCGGCATGAAAACCGGCGACAGCTTCATCGGCAGCCATGGCCTGGCCGGCGGCGGGCACCAGCACGGCGACAACCCGTATCGCATCACCGGGGTGCTGGCGCCTTGCGGCTGCGTGGTCGACCGATTGATCATCACACCCACCGAGTCGGTCTGGCAGGTGCACGAGAAAGCCACGGCGATGGACGACGAGGACCGCAAGGCGCTGGAAGCCGAGCGCGAGGTCACGATCGCGCTGATCACGTACAAGAGCCCGTTGGCGGCAGTCACTTTTCCGCGCTACGTCAACAGCAGCACCGGCATGCAGGCCGCGGCGCCGGCGGTGGAAGTGTCGCGCTTGCTGCGCATGGTCGGCGTGGGCTCCGAAGTGCTGCGCGGCGTCGGCGCGGTGCTGCTGTTCACCGCGGCGCTCAGCGTTTTCATTGCGCTTTGGAATGCGGTGCGAGAGCGCCGCGCCGATCTGGCGATGCTGCGCATGCTGGGCGCGACACCGGCCAAGGTCGCCTCCCTGCTGGTGTGCGAAGCGTTGTGGCTGGCGGTGCTGGCGTCGGTCCTCGGCCTGGCGGCCGGCCATGGCCTCACCGCCTTGACGGGCCTGTTGCTTCAGGCGCAGCATTCGCTGCCCATGACCGGACGGCTGTGGGTGCCGGGCGAAATCTGGATTCCCGTTGCGGCGCTGGGCGTGGCCATCGTTGCGGCCCTGATCCCAACCGTCAGCGCGTATCGTGTCGACGTGGGCCAGTTGCTCAATGCGAGGTGAACGATGAAGTACCTGATCGTGCTGGCGGCCTGGCTGCCGCTGCTGGCGCTGGCGACCGAGAGCCCGGAAGAGATCAAGCAGGACGCGCAGCGCCATCGGGCCATGGCTGCCGCCCACGAAGCGGCGGCAAAATGCCTGGAGTCGGGAAAACAGCCCGACCAGTGCCTGAAAGACCTTCAAGCCGCTTGCAAAGGCCTGGCTATAGGAAAATACTGCGGGATGAAGCACGAACATTGACCGCATGCCCGGGAGCCCAACCATGAAGAAGACGCTTGCCGTGCTGGCATTGCTGATCGCCGCTTCGGCGGGCGCGCAGCTGAGCCCTCCCGTGCCCATGGGCACCGGGCCGGGCGTGCACAGTCCCAATAGCCCATTCCCGCCGCTGCCGGAGCGCGGCGACGTGGTGCCCTGGTCGGTGCTGACTGCGGCGAAGACCCGCGTCGAGAACAATCGCGTGCTGCCGGCGTTCGACAAGGCACAACTTGCTCTCGACCAGAAGACCCAGCGCGTCCAGGGTTTCATGATGCCGCTGGAACCAGGTGAAAAGCAGACCCATTTCCTGCTGAGCTCCGTTCCGCTGACCTGCGCCTTCTGCCTGCCCGGCGGGCCGGAAAGCATGGTCGAGGTGAAGAGCCGCAAGCCCGTGAAGTACACGCTGGACCCGGTGACGGTCGAGGGCAAGTTCGCCGTGCTGAACGACGACGAGTACGGGCTGTTCTACCGCATCACCGAGGCTGCCGACATCAAGTAGCGGGCTAAGCGCGAGCGGCCGGCTGGCGCCGAGCCAAGCATCGCGTTGGGTTCTAATGTGCCGATAGCAGGGCACAAGCATGCACACTGAAAACCTGTCTGGCTGGACACACGGCCACGTCTTCCACGAAAGCACTGAGACTGCCGAGCGCAGCACGCGCATCGTCATGTGGATTACCGCCGCCATGATGGTGATCGAGATCACTGCCGGCTGGTGGTACAACTCGATGGCACTGCTGGCCGATGGCTGGCACATGAGTTCCCACGCGGTGGCGATCGGGCTGTCCGCCATGGCGTACGCCACCGCGCGCAAGTACGCCACCGATCCTCGCTTCGCGTTCGGCACCTGGAAAATCGAGATTCTGGGTGGCTTTGCCAGTGCCATCCTCCTGCTCGGGGTGGTGGCCCTGATGGTCGCCGGCTCCGTCGAGCGGATCATCTCGCCGCAGCCGATCCATTACCAGGAAGCGATCGTCGTCGCGATTGTTGGATTGGTGGTCAACATCGTCTGCGCGCTGATTCTCGGCAAGGCACATCACCACGATCATGGGCATGGGCACGGGCACGATGACGACCACCATCATGACCCGTCGCAGCATCACGACCTGAACCTGAAGTCGGCCTATGTTCACGTCATGGCCGACGCGGCCACTTCGGTGCTGGCCATCGTCGCCCTGGCCGGCGGCTTGATCTATGGCTGGTCATGGCTCGACCCGGTGATGGGTATCGTCGGCGCCGTCGTGGTGGCGGTGTGGGCCAAGGGCTTGATCGTCGACACCGGCAAGGTGCTGCTGGACCGCGAGATGGATCACCCCGTGGTCGATGAGATCCGCGCGGCAGTCGAGACGGGAGCGGATGCAGGCGATACGCGGATCACCGATCTGCATGTCTGGCGGGTCGGCAAGAACGCCTACTCCTGCGCGCTGACGGTGGTGACGCACGACCGCGCGTTGACGCCGACCGACGTGCGCCGGCAGCTGTCTGTCCACGAGGAAATCGTGCATTCGACCATCGAGATTCACTGGTGTCCGGGCTCGTGATTGGATTTGATCGGGTTGCCGAGATCTGACTGCGCGCTCGGCGCCGCCGGTGGGCAGTTGACGGCCATTTGCGGACAGTAGCGAAGGTCGGCTTCTATGAGGATCGGTCTTTTCTTCCACATCCCCTACGTCCTTCTGCAGCTTGCCTTCGACCTGGCGCGCTTCGCCCTCGACTTGCTGCTCGCTACACCTTGCCCAGTTCCTCTTAGTTGACCGATTCCGTTTCAATGCAACCCGTTGGCCGCACGGCTGGCATCGCCAGCTCACGGCCGACCACGGCGCGCGCATAGAAGTAGTTGTTACGCGCATGTTCGCTCAGCTCGTTCAGATCGACATGGCCCGTGTGATCACATGGAAATGCATAGCCGCGCCCGCTGTTAAACAAGGACTGGAAGCGCAGCTCGAAGTGCGTCAGTGTGGAGTCACTCATTTCATGTCTTCGAGATCATGGTGTCCCGTGAAGCTTGAGACGGAGCGTACAAGGGTCCCCGTTAATCGACAGATTGCGCTGAATCGCGAATCACGGTCTGTGCGGTGCCGAACTTAGCGTTGCAAATGCAGCGATGTCTGTAGCCAACGACTCCATGAGGCCGCGCCCGTGTTGATGATTTCTTTTTCAAGCTGATCGGCAGCGACGAAGCGGTGGCTCGACAAGATACCCATCCTTGCGAGCGGGCAATCTCGATGATTCGCTATTTGTCTAAATACTCTCGAAAATCGCGGTCATGGCTCACGACGAATTGCTTGCAGCACTTGTTCGCGCTATCGCGTTCGAGCTGTTTCAGCTCGGATACCGCCCGTGCGCAACGCCGGGCCAGATACAGCGAGCAGGCAAGGAGCACGTCAAATTGGTTGCCCAAGAGACATGGCAGGCGATTAGCGAGATCACTTCGGTGGGTGAGGAGGCGCGATTGCCACTCGTGAAGATGCCGTTTCTCTGAGGGGCACCGCTAAAGCCGGAAAGCCGGACGCAGCGGAGTGGGCCGTGCTCGCGTGCTCGCCGATTCGCTTCGCTTCATCGGTTTCTGGACGCGACGAGATTCGCTTGTCCTACAGCAGCTCCGTGTTTGAGACGGGGCGATGCGGGAAATTGCCAAGGCTCATGTGTTGAGCAGTTGCCGCCTTAGTCGCGACGAGGATGCAAACATCTCCACACATCTCTATACCTGCAAGGGACGCCGCACCGCAAATATCAATGAACTTGGCGTAGGGCAACTCCGCGTTCGCAACGCTAAGTTCGGCACCGAACGGAACTCCTTTGGGCGAAGGCGCAACCTGATGCGTGACGGGGGATGGCCTCCGATGAAGGTGGCAACAATGCACAAGTTTCTCGCGAACAATCGCAACGAGCTGATCGCGCGCTGCAAGGCGAAGGTCGCTCAACGGCCCAAACGGGCTGCTACTGAAGAACAACTCAAGAACGGTGTTCCGCTTTTCCTGGAGCAGTTGCGCAGAACTCTTGTAGCCGAGGACGGCGGGGAGGCTGGAGAAAGCCTAAAGATCTCCGGCGGTCCCGGGGGGTGCGCCCACGCCTTGTCCGAGATGGGTGTCACGGCTGCTGCGCACGGCAAGCAGCTGTTGGAACTGGGCTATTCGGTGGACCAGGTCGTCCACGACTATGGGGATCTTTGCCAGGCGATCACGGACTTGGCGGTCGAGTGCGACGAGCCGTTCAGCGTGGACCAGTTTCGCACCTTGAACCGGTGCCTTGACAACGCCATTGCTGATGCCGTGACCGAGTTCAGCGTCCAGCGCGACGCCACCATCGCGCGCCAGCAATCCGCGGAGGTCAATGAGCGTCTTGGATTTCTTGTGCATGAACTGCGCAACTCGCTGGGAACTGCGACGCTTGCGGTCAGAGCTCTTGAGTTGGGGAACATGCCGATCGGTGGCGCCACTGGCGGTGTGCTCAATCGCAGCCTGGCCACTCTCACAACACTCATCGACAACACCCTCGATGAAGTCCGGACCAAGGCCGAGGCGGCCACGCAGGGAGAGCCGTTCTCGCTCGCCTTGTTCATTGCGGATGCCGAAAGAGCGGCGGCGCTGGACGCTGGCGCAAGAGGCTGTACGCTGACCGTGCCACCTGTCGCCCCTCTCTTGGGAATCGCAGGAAACCGCGACCTGCTACTCGCAGCTTTGGGAAACGTCCTGCAGAATGCCGTCAAGTTCACCCGGCCGAGTACCGAGGTGACGCTGAAAGCGTATTCGGTCGGGGATCAGGTCTTCATCGACGTGCATGACCACTGTGGTGGCCTGCCCCCCGGCAAAGCCGAAAAGATGTTCAGCCCCTTCTCGCAGCGCAGTGACGACAAAACAGGATTGGGTCTGGGTTTGTCAATTGCGCGGCGTAGTGTCGAAGCTGATGCGGGCACCCTCAGCGTGGAGGATGTGGCCGGAACCGGTTGTGTCTTCACGATCAACCTTCCTCGCCGCGCTCTGCGCTGAGAAATGCAGCAACGCATGTAGAACGCGGACGTAGGCCAACGCCGCATTCGCGAGGCTAAGTTCGGCATCGCACAGACCTTGACTTGCGCGAAGTGCAATCTGAACGCTTGATTGAGGCAAATGCGCCAGCCGTATACCGGATGAGCGGCACGCAAAAATGAGGATTACCCGATGAAGGTCATGGTAGTTGATGACAACCACGAAGCGGCAAACAGCATGGGCCTGCTGGTGGGGAGTTTCGGGCACGAAGTTCGCACCGCGTTCGATGGAGAAGAAGCCTTCGTGGT
>DATNCB010000323.1:0-24487 GCA_035571715.1 Ramlibacter sp. | reverse complement strand
CTCACATCCGCAACACGGACTCCGCCGTTACTGCCTCGAGCCCGAGCGCGCGGGCCACCGGCGGGCATGTCACCTTGCCGCGGTAGATGTTCAGGCCACGGCGCAGATGCGGATTGCGCACCAGCGCCATTTCGCCCTCGGCCGCCAACGCCAGGCCGAACGGAAGCGTGGCATGGTTCAGCGCGTGGCTCGACGTCGCGGGCACAGCTCCGGGCATGTTCGCCACGCAGTAATGGATGATGTTGTCGACGTCGTACGTCGGTTCCTCGTGCGTGGTCGCGCGCGAAGTTTCGAAGCAGCCGCCCTGGTCGATCGAAACGTCGACCAGCACGCTGCGCGGGCGCATGTGCGCGAGCATCTTGCGCGTGATGACCTTGGGTGCGCTGGCGCCCGGGATCAACACGGCCCCGATCACCACGTCGGCCGCAACCAATTCTTCTTCGATGTTGGCGGCAGTTGAATAACGCGTGCGCACGCGGCCCATCAGCAAGTCGTCGAGCTGGCGCAGGCGCGGCAGCGACCGATCCAGAATCGTCACTTCAGCACCGAGGCCGATCGCCATCCGCGCCGCCTGCGTGCCGACCACGCCGCCGCCGATGACGACGACGCGCGCCGGCGGCACGCCGGGTACGCCCCCTAGCAGCAGCCCTTTTCCGCCGGCCGGCTTGCGCAGCGAGAAGGCCGCTGCCTCGATCGCCAATCGGCCGGCCACTTCGCTCATGGGCGCCAGCAGGGGCAGCCCGCCGGCGTCGTCGGTGACGGTTTCATAGGCCACGCCAATACAACCGGAGGCCAGCAGCCCGAGCGCCTGCTCGCGGTCGGGTGCGAGATGGAGATATGTGAAGAGGATCTGGCCTTCGCGCAGCATCTTCCATTCCGCGGGCTGGGGCTCCTTCACCTTTACGATCATGTCGGCCGTCTGGAACACGTTCTTCGCGGTGTCGACGATCCGGGCGCCGGCCGCAACATAGGCGGCATCCGCCGCTCCGATGCCTTCACCGGCACCGGCTTGAACCACGACCTCGTGCCCTGCGGACACGTATTCGCGCACGGCCATCGGCGTCAAGCCGACGCGGTATTCCTGGGGTTTGATTTCGCGCGGGACGCCAACTTTCATTTCAGCTCCATGGGTGGTTAGGAACTTGCAGTTTAGTGGCGCTCACGGTTTGTTTTCATCCGATGTATGATGAGAAATAGGTTGAATATGGTGAAAACAGTCAGCAAAGCGGTAAAACGCGCAGCATTCGAGCAACCGCCCTCGATCGATCGCCTGGATCATCACTTGTTAGCCGTCTTGAGCCGCAGCGGCCGGGCCTCGAGCGTCGAGTTGGCGGAGGCCATTCACTTGTCGCCTACGGCCGTTGCGCGGCGCCAGCGAGCGCTCGAAGACGCGGGCGTGATCCGCGGCTACAGCGCCGACATCAATACGGCCGCATTCGGTTTTCGCACCACCGTGGTGGTCCAGATCTCGCTCAAGAGCCAAAGCGAAACCGACCTTGCGCAGTTCGAGCAGGCAGTGCGCAACTGCGACAGCGTGCTGCAATGCTTCCTGATGTCGGGCACCGACGATTACGTGCTCACGCTGCTGGTGCGCGATCTGCCGGATTTCGAGCGCGTGCACAAGACGCAGCTATCGAGGCTGCCGCACATCGCGCGCATTCAATCCAGCTTTGCACTGCGCGAGATCGTGCGACGGGCGCTGCCGGCCGACATGCTCGATCGCTAGTGGTGGTGCTTGGACTGTCATTGCAGACTTGATCCGCAATCCATCTTGGCGCGTGCTCACGCGCGCTTGCGTGGCCGCTTCCCCACAGCCTCCAGGCTCTCTTCGAGCTGGTCGCTCAGCGTGCGATTGAGGCGCGCTTCCAGCAGGCCGAGCACGGCGGCTTCTTCCGGTTTGAGCGAGCCGAGGTCGCCGCGCAACTCCTCCTCGACCTGCTCCCTGATCTCCAGCAGCAACGCCCCCTCGGTATAGGCAGACAGCACTTCCGGGTGGATGTAGCACTTGCGGCAGATGGTGGGCGTGTTGCCAAGGCGCGAGGCGACGCGCTCGATCGCGGCGCGCAGATTTTTCTTGGCGCCGGCCTGGCTGTCGAACGCCTGGAACTCCTGGAGCGCCAGGGCCGCCAGCACCGTGCCGGCCCAGGTGCGGAAATCCTTGGCCGTAATGTCGCGGCCCGTGATCTCGCGCAGATATTCGTTGACGTCGGCCGAGGTCACGTCCTTCAGCTCGCCGTCCTCGCCCAAGTACTGAAACAGCTCCTGGCCGGGCAGTTCCTGGCAGGCCTTGACGATCCTGGCAATGCGCCGGTCCTTGACCTGCAGGCGCCAGGTCTTGCCGCTCTTGCCCTTGAATTGGAAGCGCAGTTCCGCGCCCTCGACCTTCACGTGCGGATTGCGCAGCGTGGTGAGGCCGTAGCTCTTGTTGGTCCTCGCGTAGTCGTCGTTGCCCACGCGGATCAGCGTCGTTTCCAGCAGGTGCACGACGGTGGCAAGCACCTTGTCGCGCGGCAGGCCGCGCAGTGCCATGTGCTCGGCGAGCTTGGCGCGGATCGCGGGCAGTGCGCGGGCGAATTCCAGCATGTGTTCGTACTTCGTGCTTTCGCGCACCTCGCGGAACTGCGGGTGATATTTGTATTGCTTGCGCCCCCTGGCGTCGCGCCCCGTCGCCTGGATGTGTCCGTTGGCCTTCGGGCAGATCCACACGCCGGTCCAGGCGGGCGGGATGGCGAGCTTGCGGATGCGCTCCAGCGTGGCATCGTCGCGCAATGGCTCGCCGTTCGGTTTCACGTAGCTGAAACCTTCGCCCGCCGGCTGGCGCTGGATGCCGCGCTGTTCGTTGGACACGTAGCTCAGGCCGGCCGATTCGGCCGCGTCCTTCGGATCGGCGACGGCCTGGCTTTCGATGGGATTCATTGGAGCCACCCGAAGCTGGTACTGCTGAGGGAGTATTTCTCGCGAAGCCCGGTTCAAGCCGTAGGACGACATGACGCTTGCATGGAAGGCAAGACCGAAGAAAATGCCGCCGGGCACGGGGGACAATGCAAGGTCCGCGCTTGCGTTGCTGCTATGCTTCATGGTTGTCCTAAGGAGTGACTGAACCATGAAAGTTTTGCTGGTGATCTGCCTGCTTGTCGCAGCTCCATTCTTGTGGGCGGCGGACAACAAGGCCGCTGCCGCACCTCCCGCAGCCGGCCCTGTGACAGGCGAGGTCCTGGAGGTCCGCGACGTCGAGAGCTACACCTATCTGCGCCTGAAAACCGCGCAGGGTGAAACCTGGGCCGCCGTTCCCACGGCCAAGGTGCAGAAAGGCGCCAAGGTCACGGTCGACAACCCGATGGTGATGAATAACTTCCAGAGCAAGGCGCTGAACAAGACATTCGACAAGATCGTGTTCGGCACGCTGGCCGGCACGGCAGGCGCCGCCGCGCAAACCAACAAGGAAGTAGCCGCCGCGCACGCGGGCGCCGGCAAGCCGGCCGATACGCCCGACGTCAAGGTCGCCAAGGCGAGCGGCGCCAACGCCTACACCGTAGCGGACGTGCTGGCCAAGCCCGCAGCCGTGAAGGACAAGCCGGTCCTGATCCGCGGGAAGGTCGTCAAGTACAACGGGGGGATCATGGGCAAGAACTGGATCCACCTGCGCGACGGCTCCGGCTCCGCCGCCGCCAACACCAACGACCTGATCGTCACGAGCACCGAAGAAGCGAAGGTCGGCGATGTCATCACGGTCAAGGGCGTGGTCCGCACCGACAAGGATTTCGGCGCGGGCTATTCGTACAAGGCGATCGTCGAGGACGCGACGCTGCAGCGCTGATGCGGCCGGCCGTTACGCCGCGCCGAGGTGTATAGAAAAACCGTCTGCGCCGGCAGGCGCAAGCTGTTGAATTGCAAGGCAATTTTCAACACAAGGCGGTTTCACTGCACAAGGAAAATGTACTTCGAGCCCGCGCCGCGCTCGTGGCCCGGCAGCGCGCGAGTGCGCTAAGTCCTTGATTCCCCTCAGCAATTGCCTTGAGTAAGCGGCCTGGCACGGCTGATGCTCTTCCCTCAGGGATTCCTGCCCGATTTCCAGGCAGAACAGGTTTTCCAGAGGGACAACATCATGAGTGCACTGCGCAAGGTACTGGTCGTCGACGACGACCCGATCGTCGGCATGAGTTTCAACCGTGTGCTATCCGGCAAGGGCTACGTCGTGGTCACCGCCGAAAACGGTTTTGAAGCGCTCGCCAAGCTGCAGAGCGACAAATACGACGTCGTCTTCACCGACCTGCGCATGCCCGGCATGACCGGCCTGGACGTAGCCGAAAGCGTCAAGGCGCGCCAGCCGTGGACGCCTGTGGTCATCGTGACCGGCTACGGCAGCCAGCGCAGCGAAGAACGCGCCCGCGCGGCCGGAGTCTCCGATTTCCTGAACAAGCCGCTGTCACCCGAAATGATCCAGGACAGCACGGAAAAAGCCCTGCTTGCAGCTTCCGTAGCCGTCGTCCAGCCGCCCGCGCCCGCGCCCGCCGCGCCGACCGAAGCGCAGCCCGAGCTCGCGGCCAAGCCCAATACGTTGAAGAACATGGCGCTGTTCCTCTTGGCGCCCTTCATCGGCCTGCTGTACGCCATCCTGCTGCCCTTTGTCGGGCTGGGGATGCTGGCCTGGTTCGGCGCCAAGGCGTTCACTGCGCCGCCGGCCGACCCGCATCACGCCGAATGACGAACCCCTTTACCACAGGAGCTGAAAAATGAAAATCAATCTCGTGCTGGCCGCCGCCGCTGCCGCATTCGCGTTCTCCCTGCCGGCCGTGGCCGCCGTCGACGGCGACGCCGCCCTCAAGTTGACCAAGGAAAGCGGCTGCACGAAGTGCCACGCGGTCGACAAGGACAAGAAGGGTCCGGCCTACCACAAGACGGCCGCCAAGTTCAAAGGCAAGGCCGACGGCGAAATCAAGCTGATCGAGTTCGTCACGAAGAGTCCGAAGGTCAAGCTCGATGACGGCACCGAAGAAGAACACAAGGCCGTGAGCACCAAGGACGCGGCCCAGGTCAAGAACCTGGTCCAGTGGATCCTGGCGCAATAGGCTAAACAGACCTGTCATGCCGGGCTTGACCCGGCATCCAGGTTGGCATCCCACGTGGATTGCGGATCAAGTCCGCAATGACAGCGTCGCGCTGCAACTGAGCGGCGAGCCTACTGTTCGGCAAACGCCCGTTCGATCACGAAGTCCCCGGGCTTGGATGTGTTGCCCTCGGTGAAGCCCTGGCCTTCCAGCATGTGCTTCAAGTCGCGCAGCATGCCGGGACTACCGCAAATCATCACGCGGTCCTCGGCGGCCTGAAGCGGTGGCAGGTCCAGGTCCTCGAAGATCTTGCCGCTTTGTATGAGGTCGGTGACGCGGCCCATGTTGCGGTAGGCCTCCCGGGTGACGGTGGGGTAGTAGCGCAGCTGGCTCGCCACCAGGTCGCCCAGGAATTCGTGCGCGGGCAAGTGCTCGACCAGCAGGTCGTGATATGCCAGCTCGTCCTTCGACCGCACGCCGTGCACCAGGATGATCTGCTCGAACTTCTCGTAAGTGGCGGGGTCGCGCACGATGCTCATGAATGGCGCCAGCCCGGTGCCCGTCGACAGCAGGAACAGGCGTTTGCCGGGCAGCAGGTAATCGATCAGCAATGTTCCGGTCGGCTTGCGCCCGACGATGATCGAGTCGCCGACCTTGATGTGCTGCAGGCGCGAAGTGAGCGGTCCCTCTGGCACCTTGATGCTGAGGAACTCCAGGTGGTCCTCGTAATTCGCGCTGACGATGCTGTAGGCGCGCAGCAGCGGCTTGTTGTTCACCCGCAGCCCGATCATCGTGAAATGACCGTTGGAAAACCGCAGCGACTGGTCGCGTGTGGTCTTGAAGGTGAACAGGCGGTCGGTCCAGTGGTGCACGGACAGGATTTGCTCTTCGTTGAATGCGCTCATGAGTTGTTCTGGCTGTACGGTAGGGCAGGGTTGGCTTGGCCTCCAATATGCCTATTAGATATGAATCGGCATTCCCACACGCCACCACCGCGCATTTGAATTGACACCCATTGCCCAGCCGGGTACCGTCGCGCCTTCGGCTGCGCCCCAGACCCACGGGGAATAGCAGCCGTCGGCCTCGCTCGAGGCGAAGGAGATACTCATGAAGACGCGCGTCCTGGTTCTTGGAGCAGGCTTCGGCGGCCTCGAGCTGAGCACTCTCCTGTCGGAGGAATTCGGCGGCCAGGCCGATGTGACCCTGATCGACAAGAGCGATGCCTTCATCTTCGGGTTCTCCAAGCTGGACGTGATGTTCGGCCACGAGGCGCTCGACGCGGTGCGCATGCCGTACCGCAATTTCGTCAAGCCGGGCGTGCGCTTCCGCCAGGAAACGATTACCGCTATCGATGCGGAGCGGCGGCGCGTCACTACCGATGGCGGCAGCTACGAGGCCGACGTGCTGGTCGTCGCGCTCGGCGCCGATTACGACATGGACGCCACGCCCGGGCTGGCCGAGGGTGGCAACGAGTTCTACTCGGTCGCAGGCGCGCAGCGGCTGCGCAGCGTGCTGCCCGAATTCTCGAAAGGCCACGCCATCATCGGCGTCGCCGCGGCGCCCTACAAATGCCCGCCGGCACCCAGCGAATGCGCGCTGCTGCTGCATGATTTCCTGACCCAGCGCGGCGTGCGCAGCAACTGCGAAATCACCGTGGTGCTGCCCCTGGGCAGCCCGGTCCCGCCGTCGCCCGAAACCTCGAAAGCGCTGGTCGCCGCTTTCGAGCAACGCAACATCAGATTCATGCCGAACCATCGTGTCGCGACGCTCGATCCGGGCCGGCGCGTGGCACTGCTCGACGACGGCGGCGAACTGCCCTACGACCTGTTCCTGGGCGTGCCCAAGCACCGCGCGCCCAAGGTGCTGCTGGAAAGCGGGATCGTCGAGAACGGCTGGGTAACGGTCAATCCGCGAACGTTGGAGACGAAGTACCCCGGCGTTTATGCGGTGGGAGACATCGCCAATACCGGCACGCCAAAGGCGGGCGTGTTCGCCGAAGGCGCCGCGCGCGCCGTCGCGGCCACGCTGATCGCGCGAGCGCGCGGCGGCAACGAGTCGGGCTTGTACAACGGCGCTGGCACCTGCTACATCGAGTTCGGCGCCGGACAGATTGGGCGCGTCGACGTGGATTTCTTCTCGGGGCCCAAGCCAACGGGGACCTATCACGAGCCGTCGCTGGCGTTGCGCGCCGACAAGGTGCTGTTCGGCTCGAGCCGCCGAGCCCGCTGGTTCGGCCTGTAGGCCCTGCTGCGACTCAGCCGCGCGGCCGCTCTTCGATCGAATCGACCCGGCGCGGGTAGAAGGCCAGCCGGTCCTTGATTTGGCTCACCGCCGGGTAGGGCGCCTCGTACGTCCACACCGCGTTGACCGAACGTTCGCCGCCGCAAGGAATGCTGTAGTACGCGCAGTCGCCCTTGAACGGGCAGTAAGTCGCGTGATCGGTGCGCTCTAGCAGCGACATGTCGACGTCACTGCGCGGAATGTACTGGACCGGCGGATAACCGGCCTCGCGCAAGGTCAGGGCATTGACGCTGTCGGCGAGCACCCGGCCGCCGACCGTGACGACGACCCGCGCGGGATTCGGCTCGATCGTGATCGGGTGTTCCGGACCCGGAACCTTGACCGGCTTGGCTTGCATGATTTTCATTTTCCTGCATTCGCAAGCCCGCCGCTGCAGCAGGACCGGACCGCGCTACGGCGTGCTTTGCATGGCCGCCGCAAACTTTCCCATCTCCTCGCGGCTCAGATCCGAGATGGCCCAGAAGCGCATGCCCGCGTGATCCCAGCGCGCCACCTGGTAACCATGCTGCGCGCCCGGGCCTGACGCCGCGGCTCGTGCCTCGCGCGCGGGGAGCACGAAAACATTGATCGTGTGGCCGCGCCGCTGATAGACCAGCGCCGCGACGGGCCGGTCCTGCAGGTAGTCCAGCCGGCCGCCGACCAGCGGAAAGCCGTCCTGGGCTGGATCGATCACCGGCGGCGCATAGTCGAGCTTGCCGCTGAACCATGGCTTGACGGTGTGCTGGTCGGTAGACGCAACATCGGTCAGATGGCTTGCCACCATCAGCGAGCGGACGTGGCTGGCCACGACCTGCTGTTCGATCGGGTCCTCGGCCGTCGTGGCTCCCTGATAGCTGACGACCGATACCGCCAGCAACGCGCCGCAGGCGAAACTGGCACCCACCGGGACCCAGCGGGTCCAGGAAGCGCGGGCTCTTTCCAGCAGGCTCATCCCGCGCGATTGCTGTGCCAGGGTGTAGCGGATACGCCGCTTCAGGCCCGGTGGCGCCTTGTAGCGGGTCATGTTCTGTTTCAGTTCGGCCGGAAGTTCGGCCATCGGATCGGTGTCCATGTCTTGCGGCCTCATCGGTAATCGCTCAGGTACTCGAGCAACAGGCGGCGCGCCCGTGACAGGCGCGACATCACGGTTCCCTTCGGAATGTCCAGCACGCGCGCGATGTCCTCATAGCTCAGTTCCTCGATCTCGCGCAATACCAGAACTTCGCGAAAAGCGACCGGCAGGTTGCCGATCGCAGCGGTGACCTGGGCCCGCTCGACCTTCTGCATCAACAGCGTTTCCGGCGTTTGCGCCCGGTCCTGGCCGTCCAGGATCGGCCCGTCGGCATCTTCCAGATCGCATTCGAACTCAACAGTGCGCTTCTGCTGCACGAACCACGAGTAGCAGACGTTGCGCACGATGCCCAATAGCCACGGCCGCGCGTCGCCGCCGCGAAAACTGCCGAAGTAGCGGAAGGCGCGCAGGTAGGCATCCTGCACGATGTCTTCGGCCACGTGCTCGTCGCGCACGAGCCAGCGCGCCAGGCTGTACGCGGCATCCAGGCTGGGCAGCACCTCGGCTTCAAATCGGCTGGTGAGATCGCTCACGGTTCAGTCCACCTTTGTCCTTGTCCTTAGCCTTACCCGGTCTGGCCACGGTTTATTCCCGCGCCAAAAGAATTTTCCAGTTTATTTTTTTCGCCGGAATATTTCCGCCGCCGGGCCGGTATCCATGACACGACGATTTTTTCACCCACCCTGGAGACACTGAAATGACTACTCGCCGTGAACTCATGAAGCTCGCCGCCCTGGGCGGCGGCGCCGTTTACCTGTCCGGACTGCCGGGTTACGCCGCCGGTCCAGCGCAGACCCGCGCCGGCGCGCCCGATAACGACTTCTATTTCGTGCAGCTTTCGGACACGCATTGGGGCTTCTCGGGCCCGCCCAACCCGGATGCCGCCAACACCCTGCGTAAGGCGGTGGCGACGGTCAATGCGCTCGAAACTCCGCCGGAGTTCATCGTCTTCACGGGCGACCTCACCCACACCACCGACGACCCGGCCGAGCGGCGCAAACGCATGGCGGGCTTCCGCGAGATCGTTTCGGCGTTGAAGGTGAAGCAGGTGCGCTTCATGCCCGGTGAACACGACGCATCGCTGGACCGTGGCGCCGCCTTCAAGGAGTTCTTCGGCGACACCTTCTACTCGTTCGATCACAAGGGGGTGCACTTCATCGCCGTTGACAACGTCTCCGACCCCGGCGGAAAGATCGGTGAAGAGCAGCTGGCCTGGATGAAGGCCGATCTGGCAAAGCGGCCCAAGGACATCCCCATCGTCGTGCTGACGCACCGGCCGCTGTTCGACCTGGCACCGAAATGGGACTGGGCGACCCGTGACGGCGCGCAGGCAATCGACATCCTGATGCAGTACCCCAAGGTGACGGTGTTCTACGGCCACATCCACCAGGAACACCACCACATGACGGAGCACATCGCGCATCACTCGGCCAAGTCGCTCATCTTTCCCTTGCCCGCGCCTGGCAGCCAGGAGTTGCGCACGCCGCTGCCCTGGGACCCGGCCAATCCCAACCGCGGCCTGGGTTTTCGCGAGGTCGAGGCCGAGCCGGCCGTCGCCAAATACGAGATCCGGGAATTCGGCGTGACGCGGGCCTGATGATGGCATCCACACGACGCGATTGGATCGAACGTGCGCTGGCAATGGCTGCATTGCCGGTGCTGGCGTTGGCGGGCCGGCGGGCGCTGGCGCAGGCGGACGGACCGCAGCTGGTCAAGCTGGTGGCCCAGCGCTTTCACTACACACCCAGCGAATTCCGGGTCAAGGCGGGCTTGCCGGTGGTGCTGGAATTCACGGCGCTGGATTTCGTGCATGGCTTCAACATGCCGGACTTGAAGCTGCGCGCCGATCTCCCGCCCGGGCGCGTCACGCGCCTGCAGTTCACCGTCGACAAGCCGGGCATTTACGATTTTCAGTGCGACAACTTCTGCGGCAGCGGGCACGAGCAAATGCATGGCCGCATGGTGGTCGAGGCGTGACGAGCAGGCGCCGGTCCGGCTGCTTCACGAAGCCTCCACCAGTTTTTCGCGCCCGGTGCTCATCGCCTCTCCGTCGCTGCGCTTCAAGCGCCAGAACGACAGTGACGACAGCACCGTGATCACCGCCAGGGTGATGAACGCATGGTGCAGCGCATCGCTGACCAGCACGCGGTCGGTCTGCGGCAGCCCGGCCAGGAACCAGGCGGCCACCAGCGAGCCGGCGGCCAGGCCGAAGCTCATCGACAACTGCTGCATCGAGCTGGCCAGGGTGCTGGCCATGCTGGTGTCGGCTCCTTCCACGTCGGCGTAGGCCAGCGTGTTCATGGAGGAAAACTGCATCGAGTTGAAAAAGCCCATGCACAGCGCCAGCAGCACGATCAGGGCCGCGGGCGTGCCCGGCCCCACGAGAGAGAACATGCCGATCGCCAGCCCGATCATCACGGTGTTGACGGTGAGCACACGCCGGTAACCCAGCGCCTGCAGGATCTGCTTGGTTCCGAACTTCATGGTGATCGCGGCCGCGGCCGTCGGCATCATCAACAGGCCCGATTGCCACGGCGGCAAACCCAGGCCCAGCTGGTACAGCAGCGGCAGCAAGAAAGGCATGCCGCCCATCCCGATGCGCGTGATGAAGCCGCCCACCACCGCGATGCGGAAGGTGCGGACGCGAAAGAGCTGCAGGCGCAGCAGCGGATAGGCCGTGCGCGAAGCGTGAATCCCGTAAGCGGCCAGCAGGCCCAGGGCGATCAGCAGCAGCACCGCTTCGGAGGTAGCGTCGAGCCGGTGCTCGCCGAAGATCTCCAGCAGCCAGGACAGCAGGGCCACGCCCGATCCGAACAGCACGAAGCCCACCACGTCCAGCGGGCGCGGCGTCTCGGCCCGGTATTCGGGCATGTAGCGCCAGATCATCGCCAGCGCCGCCAGCCCGACCGGCAGGTTCACCAGGAAGATGAACCGCCACGACACCACGTGAACGATCAATCCGCCCAGCGTCGGCCCCAGCAAGGGCCCGACCATCGCCGGCATGACGACGAAGTTCATCGCCGACAACAGCTCGGCCTTGCTGAAGGTGCGGATGATGGTCAGCCGGCCGACCGGCATCATCATCGCCGCGCCCGCCCCCTGCAGCAGCCGGGCGGCCACCAGCATCGGCGGATTGAGCGACAGTCCGCACAACAGCGATGCGGTCGTGAAGACGGCCACCGCGGTGAAGAAGACGCGCCGCGTGCCGAACCGGTCGGCCATCCAGCCACTGATCGGAATGAACACCGCCAGGCTGAGGATGTAGCTGGCCACCACGGCCTTCAGGCTGAGCGGCTCGACCTGCAGGCTGGCGGCCATCACCGGAATGGCGGTGTTGACGATGGTCGTGTCCAGTGTCTCCATGAACATGACGATCGCCACCACCCAGGGCAGGTAGCGCTTGGCATCCTGTCCCATCGACGTCATCGGGTCCAGCCGCCCAGCCTGATGGCAGCGGCCATCGTCGACGCGTACACCACAAAACTGGCCGCGACGACGAAGAAGAACGCGGTGGCTGGCGCGTGCAGCAGCTGCACGCACGTCCAGCCGGCGCCGGCCACGACCACCAGACGGCTCATATTGGCGGTGAGCGGCCATGCCATGCGACCCGCGCCCTGCGAGGCGAAGAGCAGTGCCAGCCCCAGGCCGAACAGTCCGTAGCATCCGCCCACGACTTTCAGGTAGAGCGATCCGAAGCTGCGCACCGCGGGGTCCGCCGTGAAGAGGTTCATCCACAGCGCGGGCGCCAGCGCCGCCGCCAGGCCGATCGTGCCGGTGATGGCCGCGACCACGGCCGCACCGGTCCAGGCCACGCGCAGGGCGCGCTGCGGTTGGCCGGCGCCCATGTTGGTGGCCACCATCGCCGTCAGCGCGGTACCGAAGCCGAAAGCGATGGGCACCAGGATGTATTCGAGCCGTGCCGCGACTCCGTAGCCGGCCAGCGCAGCGACACCGTAGCTGCCGACGAGCGCCGTGGCTGCCGCGATCGATGCGTTGCTGATGACGGGGCTGAGCGACGAGGGCAGCCCCACGCGCAGGATGTCGCGCAGCAGGTCCACCCGCAAGCGCCAGGGCACGCGGCGCAGCTGCACCGTGCCGCCCGGGCGCAGCAAGTGGGCCGCCAGCCCGGCGCCGGCCAGCGCATAAGCCGTCAGCATGCTGGCGGCTGCTCCGGCGATACCCATTCCCTTGACGGGGCCCCAGCCGAACACCAGCAACGGACAGAGCGCGACGTGCACGGTCGCGGTGCCCAGCAGTGCCAGCGAAGGAATCAGCATGTTGCCCGATCCACGCACGCACGACGACAGCAAATTGGTCAGCCAGATCACGACGGCTCCGCCGAACAGGACATTCGAATAGTCCAGGGCGGCATCGAGCGCGGCGCCGCGGCCGCCCATCGCGGTGTAGAGGATGCGCCCGAAACCGACCTGCGCGAGCGTGAACACAGCACCCGAAATACACGCGACCAGCACGGCGTGCTGCGCCAGCCGGCCGGCGTCGTCACTGCGACCGCCGCCGAGCGCGCGGGCCACGGCCGCCGTCACCGCGCCGCCCATGCCACCGTTGGACATCTGCAGCATCAGCATCGACAGCGGCAGCACCAGCGCGATGCCGGCCAGCGCGTTGGCTCCGAGCCGCCCCAGGATGAAGCCGTCGTAACCGACGATCAGGGTCATCGCGAACAGGCCCATGATGTTCGGCATGGCCAGCCGGAGCAGCGTCGCAACCAGCGGCGCATGCAGCATCTGGTGCGTTCGCGCCGACAGGGCGTCGCCGGCGGAAGGAATCGTGGCGCGCGAGTCGTTCATGGTTTGACGGGGCGACGCTGGGCCGGGCTGCGCGATTCACTGCGGATCCATGCCGCCGCACTCAAGGCGCTGAGCAGCGCGAGCGCCGCACAAACGAGCATCACGCGGCGAAAGCCCGCGATGAAGGCCTCGCCCACCGCGAGCTTGATCGACTCCGCCGTCTTGGCATCGACCTGCGGGGGCACCGTGATCGCGGCGAGCCGCTGGCGCTGCTCCTCGATCCCGCGTTGGAGCGCCGGCGGCAGGTCGAGCGCTGAAATTCCGCGCTCCAGCGCCGGATTGAATGCGCCGCTCATCACCACACCGAACACGGCGATCGACAACAGTGCTCCCGCGCGAGAGACGGCGTTGTTCACGCCCGACGCGAGGCCGGCCAGCTCGGAGCCGACGGAGTTCATCACGGTAGTGGTCAACGGGGCGACGGTCACCGCCATTCCAAGCCCGAGAATGCTGACCGCCGGCAAGAAGGTCGACCAGTACGGGCCGCCGATCGCCGGCAGCGTGAAGAGGGCGAAGCCCGCCGCCGCGATCAGCGGGCCGGCGACCAGCGGCAGCCGCGGGCCGAACCGGTCGACCAGTTTCCCGGCCCAGCGCGACAGCAGGAACATGATGACGATGAAGGGCAGCAGCGCGGCGCCCGCCGCAGCGGCACTGTAGCCCTGCACCTGGATCAGGTTCAAGGGAAAGAAGTACAGGCCGCCGCCCAGCGCCGCGTACAGCAACAACGTCAGCAGGTTGGCGCCGGCGAAGTTGCGGATTCGCAGCAGCGACAGCGGCAGCATCGGGGAGCGGCTGCGCGCTTCGACTACGACGAACAGCGCCAGTGCCAAAACGCCGCCCAGTCCCGCGCTCGCGACCGGCGCCGCGGTCCAGCCGAGGTTCGGCGCTTCGATGAAAGCGAACACGACGCCCGCGAGCCCGATGGTCGCGAACGACGCGCCCCAGAAGTCCAGGCCGGGCTGCTGCGCCTGCGTCGCGCGGTTCTCGGGCACCTTGACAACGCACAGGGCGATCAGGATCGCGCCGATCGGCAGGTTGATGAGGAAGGCCCAGGTCCATGAATAGTGATCGACCAGAAAGCCGCCCAGCACCGGCCCGACGGCCGCTGCGATACCGCTGAAGGCCGACCAGGTGCCGATCGCCTGGCCGCGCTGCGATTGCGGAAACGTAGCACTGATGAGCGCGAGGCTGCCCGGCACGAGCAGCGCCGCTCCGATGCCTTGCACGGCGCGCGCCGCGATCAGCTGTCCGGCACTGACCGCGAAGGCACAACCGGCGGCGGCGATGGTGAAGAGCGCGACGCCGGTCACGAAGATGCGCCGACGGCCGAAACGGTCGCCCAGCGACCCTCCGACCAACAGCAAAGCAGCGAGGAACAGTGAATACGATTCGATCACCCACTGGGCTTGCGACGCCGTGGCTTGCAGATCCCGCTGGATCGCCGGCAGCGCGACATTGACCACCGTGCCATCCAGAAATGCCATGCTCGATCCGAGCACCGCGGCTACCAGAGTCCAGCGCTGCGCGGCGCGCGGGCGAGGGGAGGTCTCGGCGCCGTAGAGCACAGCGCCTTCGTCGCAGGGGGATTTGCCGATGTGGCTCATGCGGATGGCTTTTGCATCTCCGCAAGCATAGCCCGCGCGGTTTTGTCGTGCCGTGGATTGCGGGTCAAGCCCGCAACGACAGTGCCTTTACAACGCGCGAATCGGGGCTGCCAGCGGCCACTGGAGGCGCGCGGTGCTGGCGTGGCCGCTTAGCTTGATCGGCTCGGGAACATGGCGCTTGCCGGCATCGAGCTGCTGCGACAGCCATTGGCACAACACCTGCGGGTCCACGGGCTTCGTCAGGTGCACGTCGAAGCCCGCCAGTTGCGAGCGGCGGCGATCTTCGTCCTGGCCGTAGCCGGTGAGCGCGGCCAGCGGGGTGCTCTGGAACTGCGCTTGTTGGCGCAGCTGCGCGGCGACCTCCAGTCCGCTCATGCCTGGCAAGCCGATATCGAGAATGATCACGTCGGGCCGCCACTGCATCGCGATGGCCAGCACCGTGAGCCCGTCATACAGGCAACGCACGTCGTAGCCATAGGCCATGAGAATCATGGCAATGCTGTCGCAGGCGTCCACGTTGTCGTCGACGACCAGGACTTTCCGGGCTGCGCTCACCGACGCCGGTTTGCCTTGCGTCCCGTGCTCGCATTGATCCGAAGCTGCCTGTGCAATCGGCAGGGCGACGGCGAACTCGCTGCCCTTGCCGAGGCCGGCGCTGGCGGCGCTGACCTTGCCGTTGTGCAGCTCGACCAGCCGGCGCACCACGGTCAGGCCCACTCCCAACCCGCCCTGCGAACGCGCCAGCGTGCGATCGCCCTGCACGAACAGATCAAAAATCCGGGGCAGGAACTCCGCCGCAATGCCAACGCCGCTGTCGCGCACCTGCACAGTCGCGGTCTCTCCGTCGCGCTTCAAGCTCAGCAAGATGACGTCGCCATGGTCGGTATATTTGGCGGCGTTGGTGAGCAGGTTGGAAACGACCTGGGACAGCCGGACCGCGTCACCCTCGACCCAGCACGGTTCGGCTGGAAGATCCAGTTTCAGGTGATGGCCGTGGGCGTCGATCACCGGCTGGGCCGTCTCGCAGGCGTGCCGAACCGCCTCGCGCAAATCGATCACTTCCTTGCGCAACTCGACTTTCCCACGGGCGATGCGCGACACATCGAGCAGGTCATCGACCAGGCGGATCAGGTGCTGCATCTGCCGGTCCAGGACATCGCGCGCGCGATCGGCCACCGCCCCAGCGGCGGGCATTTTGAGGATGTGCAAGGCATTGCGCATCGGGCCCAGCGGGTTGCGCAGTTCGTGGCCGAGCATGGCGAGAAACTCGTTTTTCTGCCGCTCGACCTCTGCCGATTCGTGCAGCCGCTGGCGCAGCTCGTGCTCGAGACTCTTGCGGTCCGTGATATCGCGCACGATGCCGGTGAAGTGCCGCTCGTCCCCTTGGCGGAATTCGCTGATCGCCAGCTCCATCGGAAACAGGGTGCCGTCCTTGCGTCGTCCCATCACCTCGCGGCCCACGCCGATGATCTTGGCGTGGCCGGTGCGAACATAGTTGGCTATGGCTTCGTCGTGCTCGTCCTGCTCCGGCTCAGGCATCAGCATCTTCACGTTCTTGCCGATGACCTCGCCAGCCCCGTAGCCAAAAATGCGCTCGGCGGCGCGGTTGAATGTGGTGATGGTGCCGTGCTCGACAATGCTGATGATGCCGTCGACCGTATGGTCAACGATAGATCGCATGCGCTCCTCGACTTTGCCCAGTTCGGTCAACGCGGCAGGTACGGTCTGTGGCCGTGTATCCATGTGCGACCTTTCTTACTGGTTGGAGCCAAGCGAAGCAGAACAATATTTAAGCCCTTGCCGAATAGCAAGCCGGCAACCTGCCCGGACCATCATTCTGATGAGTAAGTACGATAAGTGCGCAGTTTTGTCTCGGCCCGGCGTCAAAACAACACTTCCAGCGGAGTTGATAACAAGACATGCTCGAGCTCAGCACGTCATCAGCTCGAGCTCGACAGTTAAAAGGGATCGAGCTCAACAGGTGTCGCGAGCGGAGCGGTGCAACAGATACACTGTTACAGGCGAGCAGCCATGACGCTCGCCAATTGAGAACCCGGGGCCGCCGGCCGGTGGCCTATTTCAAAAAATATGCCGGAGAACATCCATGAGCATCCAAAGCACAGTTTCAACAGCAAGCCAGACGGTTCTGGGATTGATCGCCATCGTGGCGCTGGCTGGTCCCGCGCGCGCCGACGTTCTGGATGACGTCAAGGCCCATGGCGTGCTCAAGTGCGGGGTGACGCTGGCCGCGCCCGGCTTCTCGGCCGAAGACAACGCCGGCAAGCGCGAAGGCTTCGACGTCGATCTGTGCAAAGCCATTGCCGCCGCCTCGCTCGGTGACGAAACCAAGATCCAGCTCGTGCCGATGGATCTGAAGACCGCGTTCGCCGGACTGCCCGCCGGCGCCGTGGACGTGCTCACGCACCGGTTCACGTGGACGCAAAGCCGCGACGTGGGCGGCCTGAAATTCGCCAAGGTCATGTTCTTCGACGGCCAGGGTTTCGCCGTGACCAAGAAGTCCAAAGCCAACAAGATCGCCGATCTGAACAATGCGACCATCTGCACCGCGCAGGGCAGCACGTCGGAGCTGATCGTCGCGGACTACTTTCGGGCCCACAAACTCAAGTACAAGATCGTGACCTTCGCATCGCAGGAGCAGGCCTGGGACGCCTTCGTGGGCAAGCGTTGCGACGCCGCCATCAACGACCGCTCGGGCCTGGCCGCGCGGCTGGCCAAGCTGCCGAACCGCGATGAATTCAAGGTGCTGGCCGAGACCGTGTCCAACGAACCGATCGGGCCGATCGTGGCGCAGGGCCAACCACGCTGGGAAGACGTGGTCCGCTTCACGCTGAACGCGCTGGTGGCCGCCGAAGAGCTCGGCGTGACGCAAGCCAACGTGGACGAGCAGCGCACCTCGCAAAATCCCGAGGTGCAGCGGCTGCTGGGTACCAGCGGCGACTTCGGCCCGAAGATGGGCCTGGCCAACGAATGGGCCTACAAGGCGATCAAGGCCGTGGGCAACTACGGCGAGATCTGGGACCGCAACGTCGGGCCGAAGACGGCGCTGCGCCTGGAGCGCGGGCGAAACGCGCTGGTCGCCAACGGCGGCCTGATGATGGCCATCCCGATCCGCTGATCACGTGACGGGGCTTCCCCGCACGAAGATGTCCCGGGCCGTCCTCAAGGAACGGCTGCCGGGCTATGTCGGGCAAGTCGTGCTGCTGGCGCTGGTGATCTGGCTGGCCTGGCACGGGATCTCCAATTTCCTGGGTAATGTGCGCGCCCTGGGCGTGTCCACCGGTTATGGTTTCCTGCGCGCCGAGGCGGGCTTCGAGATCGCCCAGTCGATGATCGCGTTCAGCCCGGCGTCGAC
Source organism: Ramlibacter sp. (assembly GCA_035571715.1). Classification (GTDB taxonomy): domain Bacteria; phylum Pseudomonadota; class Gammaproteobacteria; order Burkholderiales; family Burkholderiaceae_C; genus Ramlibacter. The sequence continues at coordinate 6,302 of DATNCB010000323.1, read as the reverse complement.
CTATCTCGATGCCGTGATCGTGGCCACGCTCAACACACTGCTGGTGATCGCGCTGGCCAGCTTTTTCAGCACGCTGATTGGTCTTTGCATTGCGTTCGGACGGCTGGCTCCGCATCCGCTGATCCGCGGCGCGTCCTCGGTGTACGTCGAGGTGTTTCGCAACATCCCCTTGTTGCTGCAGATCTTCTTCTGGTACTTCTCGGCGATGGCGCTATTGCCAGGCGTGGCCGACAGCATTCAGCTTGGCGCGTTGCTCCTGAACAATCGCGGGCTTTTCCTGCCGCAGTTGCAGCTGACGCCGCTCGGGTTCGATGTTCCGCGGGTGGAAGGCTTCAACGTCGGCGGCGGCTTTGCGCTGTTGCCCGAGCTGATCGCGCTGACGCTGGGCCTGTCGATCTACAACAGCACTTTCCTGGCCGAGATCTTCCGCGCCGGCATCCTGTCGGTGCCGCGCGGCCAGACCGAAGCCGCCGCCACCGTGGGCCTGAGCGGCGTGCGCGCGGCCCTGCTGATCACCTTGCCGCAGGCGCTGCGCCTCGCGCTGCCGCCCGCCGCCGGCCAGTACCAGACGCTGGCCAAGGCTTCGTCTCTGGCGGCCGCGATCGGTTATCCGGACATCATGCAGATCGTGGGCGGCACCGTGCTGAGCCAGACCAGCCAGGCGTTGGAAGCGATGGCGCTGGTGGTGCTGCTGTACGCCACCATCAATCTCTTGATTGCCCTGGTGATCAACCTCGCGAACCGCCGGCTGCTCAAGCGGGAAGGGCGCTGACTTGACGTTCGTGCGCCAACAACTGATCGAGCCGCGGCCCGTTCCGGTGCTGGCGACACCGGCGCTGGTGCGCTGGCGCGCGCTTTGGTTTCCGACACCGGCGATGAGCCTGCTGTCGTTACTGCTGCTGGCGGGTTTCATTGCCGCCGGCTGGCGCTTTTTCCAGTGGGCCCTCGTGCACGCGCACTGGAGCGGCAGCAACAGCGACGCCTGTCCGGGCGACGGTGGTGCATGCTGGTCCTTCATCGTCGCGCGCTGGAAACCGTGGCTGGTGGGCGACTATCCGTCGGACCAGCTGTGGCGGGCCTGGGCCTGCTTTGTGGCGTTCGCCCTGTTCTGGACCTGGGTGGTGCGGCGCTCCCACGACGCGAACATGCAGCGGGTCCTGCTGGGCTTTATCGCGCTGCCCGCGGCGTTCTTTCTTCTGCTGGCCGGCGGCGGTCCGCTCCTCGCCGTTGCGCCGACGCGCTGGGGCGGCCTGCTGCTGACGATGGTGGCGACGCTCGCGACCTTTGCCACCGCCTTGCCGGCCGGCCTTGCGCTGGCGCTCGGGCGCCGCTCGCGGCTGCCGGTCGTGCGCTGGCTGTGCGCGGGCTTCGTCGAAAGCATGCGTTCGGTGCCGCTGCTGGCGGTGCTTTTCATCGCGGCCACGCTGCTGCCGATGTTCCTGCCCAATGGCTGGAACATCGGCCTGTTCACGCGAGCGCTCGTGGCATTCGCGCTGTTCAATGCAGCGATGGCGGCCGAGGTGTTTCGCGGCGGCCTGCAATCGGTCGGCCGCGGCCAGCTCGAAGCGGCCACCACCGTGGGCCTGAGCGACTTCGCAGCGCTGCGCCTGATCGTGCTGCCTCAAGCCGTCACGGCCGTGGTGCCGGCGCTGGTGAATATCATGATCGCCGTGATCAAGGAAACCACCCTGCTGTCGGTGATCGGCGTCAACGACCTGCTGGGCGCCGTCGAGAACGGTGCCAAGTCGCCCGGCTGGGTCGGAGAGGCCAACATCCTGACCTCGGGCCACGTGTTCCTGGCGCTGGCCTATCTCTCGGTTTGCTACGGGCTGTCGCGCTACAGCCGGCGGCTCGAAGCCCGGCGTTGAATCTGTTGGAAGCATGACCACGAACTCTTTCTCGCCCTCCGACCCGAACGCCCCCGTGGTGCGAATGGAGCGCATCAACAAGTGGTACGGCGCCTTCCATGCACTGCGCGACATCGACCTGCAGGTGGCGCCGGGCGAACGCATCGTGATCTGCGGCCCGTCGGGTTCGGGCAAGTCGACGCTGGTGCGCACGGTCAATCTGCTCGAGCCGTTCCAGCAGGGCCGGCTGCAGGTCTGCGGCGTCGAGGTCGGCGCCGATGAAATCACGCGGGCCGCGCGGCTGGCGGTGAACCGTCGCGTGGGCATGGTGTTCCAGCAGTTCAATCTGTTCCCGCATATGACGGCGCTGCAGAACCTCACCGTGGGCCCGATCTGGGGCAGCAGCGTGAGCCGGCGCGAGGCCCACGAGCGCGCTATCCACTACCTGGAGCGCGTCGGCCTCATGGACCAGGCGCACAAGCACCCGGCGCAGCTGTCCGGCGGCCAACAGCAACGGGTGGCGATCGCGCGCACCTTGTGCACCAAGCCGCAGGTGGTGCTGTTCGACGAGCCCACCGCGTCGCTGGACCCGGAGATGGTCAGCGAAGTGCTGCAGACCATGGAAAGCCTGGCCGGCGAGGGCATGACGATGATGATCGTCACGCATGAGATGGGATTCGCGCGGCGCGTGGCGGACCGCGTCATCTTCATGGACCAGGGGCAGATCATCGAGACCGCGCCGCCCGGCGACTTCTTCGAGCGGCCGCAAAGCCCGCGGCTGCGCTCTTTCCTCGGGCAGGTGCTCACGCATTGAGCTGCCTCGCACCTTTCAACTGCCATTCGAATTCATCAGGAGACTTCAACTCATGACCGTCATCGACGTCCACACCCACATGTTCACCGCCAAATGGCTGGAACTGCTCAAACGCGAAGGCGGCATCTACAACATCAAGACGCGTCCCGACGGCCAGCAGGAAATCTTCCGGGGCAACACACCGGTCGTCATTCCCCAGCGCGGCCACTTCGACTACGAGCTGCGGATCAAGCACATGGACGCCGCCGGCATCGATATTTCGATCGTCTCCCTCACCTGCCCGAACGTGTACTGGGGCAACGAAGACATCAGCTGCCGCGCGGCGATGGAGTCCAACGACACCATGGCGCAGGCGCAGGCCACGTATCGGGACCGCATTCGCTGGTTCACCTCGTTGCCCTGGGAATATCCGCAGCGGGCGATCGAGGAGCTGGCCCGCACTTGCGACGCCGGCGCCGCCGGCGTGATGGTGCTGGCCAATATCGCCGGGCGCAGCCTTACCGATCCGTTGTTTGCGCCGATCTGGGCCGAGATCGACCGCCGCGCGCTGCCGGTGCTGGTGCACCCCACCGATCCGCCCGGCGTCGACATGATGGACATGACCAAGTTCGACCTGAGCTGGTCGGTCGGCTTCATGTTCGACACGACGCTGGCCCTCATGAGGATGATTTTCGAAGGGTTCTTCGATCAGTATCCGAATCTGAAGATCATCGCCTCGCATGGCGGCGGCACGCTGCCGTACCTGGTCGGCCGTTTCGAGAAAGGCGATGAAGTCGAGATCCCCGCGCGCCGCCAGATGAAGCGCAAGCCGACCGACTACCTGCGCCATATCTACTACGACAGCATCACCTACGATCCCGGCGCGCTGCAGTATCTGATCTCGGTCGTCGGCGCCGACCACGTGATGCTCGGCACCGACTGGCCGCATCAGGTGCACGACACCAAGGGCGCCTTTGCCAATACGGCGAAGTTGCCGGAGGCTCAGTGCGCGGCGGTGCGTTCAGGCAACGCGCGGCGCGTTTTCAAGCTCTAGCTACCAGCTCGCTGCCATTGAATCCCGCGAATAGCGCGGATCGCTGGTGATTGACTTGAGGTCGACGAACTCCATGTCGTTCATGGTGATCGACTTCATCTGGGCATTGGTGCGCAGGTCCCACGCGGAATTCGGATCGCCCCCGACATGGAAATCTCCGCCGTTGTCGGACACGTACAAACCATAACGCTTGGCCGCCGTGGCGAGCGCCTTGGCCTGCGTCGTCCAGTTGTCGGGGATCACGAAATCGGCCTTCAGCCGCAGCAGCGCGCCGAACGGCACGGCGCCCGGGTTGTCGCCGCCGGCCGCGAAGCGCGCCGGCCAGAGCACCTCGATGGCGAGCGCCGCGTCGCGGAAGTTGACGCGCAGCGCGTGCCTGATTTCGCCGGAGCTGGCTTCCGCCGCCTTCGCCAGCAGCGGCGTGATCGGCAGGCCCGAGGCACTGGCCGAGCCCCAGTCGTAAGGGCGCATCGCAAGCGATTTCAGGTCCCAGGCCGCAGTGGCACTGGAATACCACTGGCCCGAGATGTGGTAGCTGAAATAGCTTTCCCACAAGCGGCAGGCGCCCTTTTCCACCACCAGCATCGGATGGTCGCCGCAGGTATTGGGATCGTTGCAGTTGCCGCCGCCGTTGAGCGCCTTCGATGGCAGCGGAAACAGGAACCGGCGCTGGCCGGCCGGCATCGAGCCGCAACTGCGCGCGATGTCGAAGCCGCCGCTGGCATTGGGCACCGCGCAGTCGCTCTTGTCCGGGTAGCCCCGCTCCACCGAAGTGGGCAAGTCGAACGACACCACCGGCCACTCACTGGTGGCGGGCGTGCCATCCACGACGTTGATGGGGATGCCCCAGTACGTTGCGTAGTCGGCGGGGTTGTCATTGACGCCCCAGTCGGTCTGGAACGGCACGCTGCGGCCGACGACGTCGATCCATTGGGCGCTCTTGGCATGGACCGGAAAGCGCGACACGTCGTCGATACGTGTATTGAAGATCGCATTGGCCGGGAACAACTCGCAGTCGCCCAGCGTCGGTGCGCTTGCGGCGCTCGCCGTGCCTGACGGTGAGGGCGGTGACGCAGGCGCCGGTGCCGCTGGCGTCGCAGCGGGCGCGCTCGCCGTTGGCACCGTTGAACCGGCCCCGGTTGTGCTTGCGGGCGCGGGTGCCGCTGCTGCGATCTCACCGCCTCCGCCTCCGCCGCCGCATCCAGCAACGCTTACCAGGGCTGCCGCACTAAAAAGCTGGGCAATTCCAATCCAGTTTCTTTTCTCGATCAATTCGTACCTCTGCCTCATCAAACAAAAGGTCCGAATTGTGAGCGGGGTTTCCCGCATTACAACCGTCACCGGCTGCAAAAGGTGTCAGACCTGCAGGAATGAATCCTGAGAGGTCACGGCAAAGGCCGACCACGAACAGATCAAGCTTGCCGCGAAACAGCATGTTTCAGCGACCCGATCCTGCAAGCACGCGGGCGCCAAGGTGCCCTTCAGATGCGCGCCGAACTTCTAACTTTTCTGTCTGGACTTCCAGTTCGCGTACGCGTCGTCCATGCGCTGCTGCCGGCCGCGGTCCTGCGTGTCGGTAGCCGCGGCGCCCATGCTGCGCGTCTCGCTCTTGGCCGCAGTCGGCGTCTTGCTCTTGTCCTTGCTGGTTGTCGCATTGCCGATCTTGTTGCCTATCTTGTCGCCCAGGTGGCGCACGGCGTCCTTCGTCTTGTCGACCACGCCGCCCTTGCCGCTGTCGGTGGTGGCGGCCTGGTCGCGGTTGGCCGCGTCTTCGGCTGCAGTGCTGCTGGTGTCTTGCGCCGCGAAGGCGGTACCGCACGCAAGCGCCAGAACGGTCACTAAGGCTGGGATCTTCATAGGGTTCCCCTTGAAAGAAGTTTCCCATCTGAACGCATTGGCCCACTCGGCCATGTCGGACAAGCCTGAAGCCGAGCGTAGGAGCGTGTTGCAAGCGATCGCGGGTAAGGGTCCGATGCAGAGGTAACCACTTACATGAGCTCGATCGTCTCGAGCTCGGCGGGCAGATTGCTCGGCGCCTCAGGTAGTTAGCCATCGCTTGCGGGGAGTGGCGCAGCGACAGGCCGTGTTGCGACGCAGCACATACGGCACACACGCGATCGATGCAGGGGTAAAGTGCGCGATCTGTACGGTATCGACAAGAGAAGAAATGACCATCAGAGTGCTGGTTGTCGAGGACGAGCCAGGGTTCCTGAAGCGATTCTGTGACGCGGTCGCGGCAGAACCCGCGCTGGAGCTTTGTGGTTCGGCCACCACCGTGGCTGAAGCCTGCGCGCTGCTGGACACCGTTTCGCCTGACGTGGTGCTGGCCGATCTGCACTTGCCGGATGGCAATGGCATCCAGGTCATCCGCCATGCCATGGCCGGCCATTTGAACCGCGATGTCATCGTCGTCACCATGTTCGGCGACGACGCCAATGTGATCGACTGCATCCGCGCAGGCGCCACCGGCTATCTGCTCAAGGACGCCTTGCCCAAGGACATCGCCACCTCGATCCTGCAGGTGCACGCCGGCGGATCGCCCATCAGTCCCGCGATCGCGCGCCGTGTGCTGCAGAACTTTCGCTTGCCGAACAATGCTGTGCCCGGT
>DATNCB010000322.1:0-4346 GCA_035571715.1 Ramlibacter sp. | reverse complement strand
GGATCCTTTTGCGCCATGTCGCACAGCCACTGGCCGAACACCTGCGTGAACGTCTGCTTGGGTGGCGTCGCGGGCATGGTGATGCCGACCGCGGGATCGAATTTGCCCGGGCCGTGATAGGCCACCGGATCGGCTTCGGCCAGTTTGTAGCCCTGCCCCTTCTTGGTGACGACGTGCAGGAACTGCGGCCCGCCCAGGTGCTTGATGTTCTCCAGCGTGGGCACGAGGGATTCCAGATCGTGGCCGTCGATCGGGCCGATGTAGTTGAAGCCGAATTTTTCGAACAGCGTCGCCGGCACGATCATGCCCTTGGCCTGTTGCTCGAAGCGCTTGGCCAGCTCGAACAGGGGCGGCGCCACGTGCAGCACCTTCTTGCCGATGTCCTTCGCCGCGGCATAGAACTGCCCGCTCATCAGCTGGGCCAGGTAGCGGTTCAGCGCGCCCACCGGCGGGCTGATCGACATGTCGTTGTCGTTGAGGATCACGAGCAGGTCGCATTCGGCGACGCCCGCGTTGTTCAGCGCCTCGAAGGCCTGGCCCGCGCTCATGGCGCCGTCGCCGATGATCGCCACCGCCTTGCGGTTCTCGCCCTTTTGCCGCGCTGCCAACGCCATGCCCAGGGCGGCGGAAATGCTGGTCGACGAATGCGCGGTGCCGAAGGCGTCGTATTCGCTCTCGCCGCGCTGCGGAAAGCCCGACAAGCCGCCCAGCTGGCGCAAGGTGCCCATGCGACCGCGCCGGCCGGTGAGGATCTTGTGCGGATAGGTCTGGTGGCCCACGTCCCACACCAGCCGGTCGTACGGCGTGTTGAAGACGTAATGCAGCGCGATGGTCAGCTCCACGGTGCCCAGGTTGGAGCTGAGGTGGCCGCCGGTGCGGGCCACGCTATCGAGCAGAAACGCCCGCAGCTCGTCGGCCAGCGTGTTGAGCTGGGCGCGCGGCAGCTTGCGCAGGTCCGCCGGATCGTTGATCGTTTCTAGCAAGGAGACCATCAGTTATCCCTATTGACCACCATGATGGCCAGTGCGTGTAAAGCCCGTGTGTCGCGCAATCCGGTGCGCTCCAGCGCGGCCAGCGCCTGGGCCAGCAGCTCCTGCGCGAATGCGGTCGAGCGCTCCAGGCCCAGCAAAGCAACGTAAGTGGGCTTGTCGTGCGCCGCGTCCTTGCCCGCCGTCTTGCCAAGCGTGGCCGAGTCGGCCGTCACGTCCAGGATGTCGTCGACCACCTGGAACGCCAGGCCCACGGCCTCGCCATAGGCGGCCAGCGCCGATTGCGCGGCCGCATTCGAGACGCCGCAGGCCGCGCCCATCAGCACGCTGGCTTGCAGCAAGGCGCCGGTCTTGCGCACGTGCATCTCGCGCAGCTGCGCTTCGGTCAGCGAGCGGCCGACATTCGCGAGATCGATGGCCTGGCCGCCCGCCATCCCGGCATGCCCGGCGGCGCGCGCTAGCAGCCGGCACAGCGCCGCCTGCACTGCCGCCGGCACGGCTACGCCCTCGGGTGCGAGCAATTCGAACGCCAGCGCCTGCAGGGCGTCGCCCGCGAGCAGGGCCTGAGCCTGCCCGTACCTGACATGCACCGTCGGCTTGCCGCGCCGCAGGACGTCGTTGTCCATGCAGGGCATGTCATCGTGCACCAGCGAATAGGCATGAATCAGTTCGACCGCGCAGGCCGCGCGCAGCGCCGCCTCCTCGCTGCCGTCGACCGCTTCGCTGGCCGCCAGCACCAGCAAGGGCCGCAGCCGCTTGCCGCCGTCGAGCACGGCATAGCGCATCGCGTCCCCCAGGCCGGCCGGCGCATCGGCAATCACCCAACGGGACAGCGCGCGCTCCACGCGATCCAGCCGCTCGCCACTCCAGGACTGCAAATCGAACTTCACTCTTGCGTCCACGGCTTCAGCGTGCCTTCGTCGAGCACCTTGATCTGGTTTTCCACCGCTTGGAGTTTGTCGCGGCAAAACTGCAGCAACTGGGCACCGCGCTGGTATCCGGTCAGCAGTTGTTCCAGAGGCAACTGGCCGGACTCGATCAGGCCCACGAGCTGGTCCAGCTCTTCCAGCGCGGCTTCATAGCTGGCGGGGGTTTTGAAGGGGACCTCGGACATGTTCAACTGCGGTTGGCGAAAACCTTCAATTCTAGGGGGTGCGGACGGACTGGTCAGGGGAGCTCTCCCCACTCGCGCCGCCTGCGACGCCGATCCCCGTCGCGGGGCGGCCAATAAAGCCCGGGGGGTACAATTGCCCTCCCTTCATCCGGCGTCACACCGGTTTTCCCCGTTCCCCGATTCCTTTCCCGCGCCAATCCACGGAAAACGCGCTTACCCTGCCCCTTCATAGGGGGAGTCTCTAGGTCAGGTCACCATGTCTGATTTAAGTCTTCAACTGCAGCAGGCCGCAAGCCAACTACCAGTTTCCAGCTACTTCGACCAGGCGCTCTATCAGCGCGAAATCGAACTATTGTTCCAACGCGGACCCCGCTATGTGGGGCACCAGCTGGCCGTTCCCGACGAGGGCGATTACTACGCACTGCCCCAGGAGGGCGAGGGCCGTGCGCTGCTGCGCACGCCGCGCGGCGTGGAACTGATCTCCAATGTTTGCCGGCATCGCCAGGCGCTGATCTTGAAGGACCGCGGATCGCTCCAGCCGAACGCGTCTTCGAGCGGAAATATCGTGTGCCCGCTGCACCGCTGGACCTACAGCGGCGGCGACCGCAGCCCGGCCGGCGTGCTGCTGGGTGCGCCTCATTTCCCGCAAGACCCCTGCCTCGACCTCAATAACTATCCGCTGCAGCAATGGAACGGCCTGTTGTTCGAAGCGCGGCCGGGCTGTCCCGACATCGAGGCCGACCTCGCGGGGATGGGTCCGCGCGCGGACCTCGACTTCACCGGCATGGTGCTCGACCGCGTGGAGATGCACGAGTGCAACTACAACTGGAAGTCCTTCATCGAGGTCTACCTGGAGGACTACCACGTCGGTCCGTTCCATCCCGGCCTGGGCAATATGGTGACTTGCGACGACCTGCGCTGGGAGTTCAAGGAAAACTATTCGGTGCAGACCGTGGGCGTGGCCAACCGGTTGGGCAAGGCCGGCAGCCCGGTGTACGAGCGTTGGCAAAACGCGCTGCTGCAATATCGCGGCGGCAAGCAGCCCAAGTACGGCGCAATCTGGCTGACCTACTATCCGCACATCATGGTCGAGTGGTACCCGCACGTTCTCACCGTGTCCACGCTGCACCCGATGGGCCCGGGCAAGACGATGAACATGGTGGAGTTCTACTATCCGGAGGAAATCTGGGCGTTCGAGCGTGAATTCGTGGAAGCGCAGCAGGCCGCCTACATGGAAACGTGCGTGGAAGACGACGAGATCGCCGAGCGCATGGACGCGGGCCGCAAGGCGCTCATGAACCGCGGCGACAACGAGTTCGGCCCTTACCAGAGCCCGATGGAAGACGGCATGCAGCACTTCCACGAGTGGTACCGGCAGCGTATCCAACTGGTGTAAATGCCTTCGTTTCCCAGCGGCAGGCACAGCGGAACGGTCGTGCCGCTGGACCGCGCCAACGTCGACACCGACGCGATCTTTCCCAAGCAGTACGGCCGCTCCACTGCGCGCAGCGGCTATGGGGCAGTCCTTTTCGACTCCTGGCGCTACCTCGATCCGGGCGACCTCGGCAGCGACCATTCCAGGCGCCGGCCCAACCCCGATTTCGTGCTGAACCGGCCGCAGCTGCGCGGCGCCACGGTGCTGCTGGCGCGCGAGAACTTCGGCTGCGGCTCCAGCCGCGAGCACGCGGTGTGGGCACTGCGCGACTACGGCTTCAAGGCGATCATTGCGCCCAGCTTCGGCGACATCTTCCGGCAGAACTGTCCGCTCAACGGGCTGGCGGCGATCGCGTTGCCTTCCGCCGATATCGAAGCGCTGTTCGCCGCCGGCAGCACCGAGGTGCTGCATGCCACGCTCGATATCCCGGCGGGCCGCCTGGAGTGCGGGGGCCATGTGTTCCGCTTCGCGCTGGCGCCGCGCGAGCGCCTGCTGCTCGCCAACGACATCGACTGGATCGGTGCCACTCTGGCCCAGCGCGACCGCATCGCGGCATTCGAAGCCGCGCACCTGGCGCGCCGGCCCTGGCTGGACAAGAAGCTCGGATCAGGAACTTCCTGATGCAGGCACTATGGATGCTGCTGGCCTCGCTGTTTTTCGCGACGATGGCGGTGTGCGTCAAGATCGCCTCGGCCTGGTTCAATAGCGCCGAACAGATCTTCTACCGCGGCCTGCTGGGCATGATCTTCATTTGGCTGATCGCGCGCGGCCAAGGTGTTTCGATGGCCACGCGTTACCCGGGCATGCA
>DATNCB010000321.1:0-2443 GCA_035571715.1 Ramlibacter sp. | reverse complement strand
TGAAGGAGTGAGCTCCATGGACGTGACCTTGCCAGCCGCGCTGAGCACCTACATGCATAGCGAAGCCACCCGCGACATCGAACTGCTTGCGGAATGCTTTACGAGCGACGCCGAGGTGGAAGATGAACACCGTATCTACCGCGGAATCGATGCCATTCGCGAGTGGAAGCGGGCAACGCATGCAAAGTATCAATACACCGTCACGCCGCTCGGCCTGGCCCAGCATGAAGGCGATTTCCGGATGCTGGCGAACGTGGTCGGCACGTTTCCGGGAAGCCCGGTCCAGCTGATGTACGTGGCGCGCATCGCCGGCGAGAAGATCGCCGCGCTGACGATCCGGCTACCCGTGGAACTCGAGGGCCGCCGCTCGCTTGTCACGGGCGGCACCAAGGGGATCGGCCGCGCCGTGGTCACGGCACTTCAACGTGCCGGCGCGCAAGTGCTCGCTGTAGCGCGCACCCGGCCCGAGGATTTCCCACCCGAGCTCTTCGCGCCAGCGGACATCGCGACCGAAGCGGGTGCGGCGCAGACGGCCGCTGCGGTCCGCGACCGGCTTGGCGGCATCGACATCGTCGTGCACGTGGCCGGTGGATCGGATGCGCCGGCCGGTGGTTTCTCCGCGTTGCAGGAGGCGCACTGGCGACAAGCGCTGGAGCTGAACCTGCTCGCCGCCGTGCGGATCGACCGCGAACTGGTGCCGGCGATGGTGGCACAGGGTGCAGGCGTCGTCATTCACGTGACATCGATCCAGCGCCAGCTGCCACTGCCCGAATCCACGATCGCCTACGCTGCCGCCAAGGCGGCGCTGTCGAACTACAGCAAGGGCTTGTCCAAAGAAGTCGGCCCGCGAGGCGTGCGCGTGCTGCGGGTGGCGCCGGGCTGGGTGGAAACCGACGCCGCGGTGGCACTTGTCCAGAGAATCGCGCGCAAGAACGGCCTCAGTCACGAAGGGGCCCGGCGCAGCGTGATGGATTCGCTTGGCGGCATTCCGCTGGGGCGCCCGGCACAACCTTCGGAAGTGGCGGAGCTGATCATGTTCCTGGTGTCACCCAAGGCCGGCGCGATCACCGGCGCCGAATACGTGATCGACGGCGGGACAGTGCCGACGGTTTGATTGCGGCGCGATCTACTACACAGCCTTCGTTCGCCTATCTTGCCTATGCCGCTCCCGGCACGCTGAGGAATTTGAACGCCAAGTGGTGCATGAATTCCCGCAGGATCAGTACGTAAGCAAAGAAGGCGTTGTCCGTTGGCACCCTTGCAGTAGAAGCGGGTCGGCCAAGCGATACCGCCGCTAACTCGTCGAACACTTGCTCCACTTGTGCCAGCGATAACATCCCTCCAGCGGGCTCGTGTCCAGGGTGCAGCAGTTCAACCAGTGTTACTGCGATGTAATCCGAGCTGACCAAGGTCGTGTCGGGCGGCAGTAGCTTGGCCAGCGGCATCACCAGATCTTCTACGGTGGCGATGGCGTTCTCCAACTCGAGCGCCGACGGCGGCCGCTGCGCGAAAGGACGCGAGCCTATCTGCGTCGCTCCCATGGCGAGCCGAAAAATCACGGGTGCCGGGCCGTTCTCGATCGCGACCTGGGTTTCATAGTTCCCTATTTCTATTCGCGTGATTGCCGTCCCGACAGTAGCCATGGCGTCAACTCCGTTCCATTGTCAGCCGCGTCCGCAATAGAGCGCCCACTCGCGCATCAATTCCGTGTCCAAGCCTGGGCACCAGGTCCAGCGTTACCGAAGCGCCCATGTCGGCAAGTTCCTTAGCCGCCTGGATGCTATGTTGCGCCGGCATCACCGCGTCCATCTCGCCATGAATGAGGTGATACGCAACGGACTCCGGCGCCCGCCGGGCAGGAAGCGCGAATCGGCCGGCAATGGCGACGACCCGGGCCATCGGTAGCGGCGCTTGGGTCATCTGCGTCGCTTCGAGCGTCATGATGGCGCCTTGCGAGAACCCAACCAGTGTGGTGCCCGATGGCGCCACGCCGCACTCCTGCTGCCAATGGGATATCGCATTCAGGAACGCAGGCATCGCCTGCGCCACCCGGGCTGGCCGGCTCTGCTCCGTGACCCCCACGACCGAGAACCACTCGCGTCCTCGACCGAGCGTCGAGGCCTGCGCCGCATCCACGCTGACCACCATTGCCCCGGGCAAGACCTGTGCAACGACGCTGGCAAGGGGCGCAAGATCGGCTGCGGAAGCGCCGACACCGTGAAACAGCAGGACCAGCTCGGTGGCTTGGCCCTGTGGCCTTTGAACGACCAGCGATTCATCCATGGTCAGCCACCGCTTCCTGCTGCGCTTCCAGTTGCACAGCCTGGCCGAACACGTAGGATTCCATGGACAGTACGCCATGCGCGATGCCACCTGCGAGCACCGTCGCCGGCAGAACGGACGGTGCCGCGCCCAGGGCGACCAGCAGCGGAAGGAAATGCTC
>DATNCB010000320.1:0-3530 GCA_035571715.1 Ramlibacter sp. | reverse complement strand
GCGCGGCGCGTACGACATTCTCACGGACACCAACCTGCTGCCGTCCATCTGCGGCCGGGTGTGCCCGCAGGAGAACCAGTGCGAAGGCGTGTGCACCGTGGGGGAATCGCTGGAGGCGGTGGCGATCGGAAGACTGGAGCGCTTCGTCGGCGACACTGCAATCCGCGAAGGCTGGATCAACATTCCCTACATCGAGCCGACGCGCTTTCGCGTTGGCGTCGTCGGCTCCGGACCGGCAGGCATGGCCTGCGCGGCGGACATGGCCAAGGCCGGCTGCGACGTCACGGTCTATGAAGCATTCCACGAGCCCGGCGGCGTGCTCAAGTATGGCATCCCCGACTTCCGCCTGCCCAACACCACCATCGACGCCGAGATCGACAAACTCAGGCAGCTCGGCGTCAAGTTCGAATGCAACACGCTGGTGGGCCGGCTGTTCACGATCGAGCAGATGATCGACGAGATGGGCTATGACGCGGTCTTCGTCGGCGTCGGGGCCGGCTATCCGACGATGCTCGGCATCCCCGGCGACTCGCTCAACGGCGTGCTCTCGGCCAACGAACTGCTGACGCGCTGCAACCTGATGCGCGCCAGGGACTTCCCCGACTACGACACGCCGATCCCGATCGGGAAGCGGGTCGCTGTCGTGGGCGCCGGCAACACCGCGATGGACGCGATGCGCGTGTCGCTGCGGCTGGGCGCCGAAAAGGTGTACTGCATTTACCGGCGTTCGCGCGCCGAGGCCCCGGCGCGTGCCGAGGAAGTGCATCACGCCGAGCAGGAAGGCGTCGAATACCACTGGCTCACCAACCCGGTCGAAGTGCTGGACGACGGCGCCGGCTCGGTGCGCGGCATGCGTTGCGTGCGTATGGAACTGGGCGAGCCGGACGACTCGGGCCGCCGGCGCCCGGTGCCCGTTGCCGGCAGTGAATTCGATTTCGAAGCCGACCTGATCGTCTACGCGATCGGCACCAATGCCAACCCGATCATGGGCCAGACCTCGAAACTCAAGCTCAACAAGTGGGGCTATATCGCCACCGACGACAACCTCGCCACCTCGGTGGCCGGCGTGTTCGCCGGCGGCGACATCGTGACCGGGGCGGCGACGGTGATTCAGGCGATGGGCGCCGGCCGCAAGGCGGCGCGCAGCATGAAAGCCTACCTGGGCATCCGCGACCCGGCGTTGGCATACCGCCCCGTCGACGGCGCGGGCACATTTTTCGGGATCGATGCGAGACAGCGCAATTTCGCGCGCGTGCGCGTGGCTTGAGGCCTGCAGGTCGATGACCTGCCTGTCGGCCGTGCCGGCGTTTTGAACAGAGGGCTACGGAAACACCATGGATGGAATGACCCTGCAACAGCCGGCCGGCGAGGCCGGCAAGAATGCGGCGCCGCGCGGCGGCGCCAAGGCGCCAACCCGGCTCAAAGAGCACATCATCGAGATCATCAGCGACTCGGGCGAGGGCGCGCAGAAATGCGGCCAGTCGCTGGGTTCGATCGCGGCGCAGATGGGCAACGGAATCTGGACCACCGAAATCATTCCGGCCGAAATCCGCCCGCCCGCGCGCAGCGTGGCCGGCGCGAGCGGCAACCGGATCCGAATCGGATCCGGCCGGATCACGAACGGCGGCGACAAGACCGACCTCGTTGTTTCCTTCAACGAACAGGTACTGCTCGGGCGCGTGCGGGCCAATGAGCTCAAGCCAGGCTGCATCATCCTGCTGGAAAACATGTGGCGCAACCACAAGGACGCCTCCATCGTGGCGTCCTATGTGGAAACCTACAGCCGGCTGGTGGCGGCGGGTTATCGGGTCTACGAAGTGCCGATGGAGCAGGTCTGCCGCTCGCTGACGCCGATGGACCCGAAGCGCGGCAAGAATATGTTCGCCCTGGGCATGCTGTGCCAGCTGTACAGCCTGGACCTGAAGCTCGCAGCCGATCAGATCGTGCTGGCCTTCGGCAAGAAGGACCGCAGCATCGTCGACAACAACATCAAGCTGCTCGAGGGCGGCGCGGTCTGGGCTCAAGAACACCTGGACTTCAGCTACAGCATCCCGGCGGTCCGATCCACCGAGCCGCAGGTCGTGGTCAACGGCAACACGGCGCTGGCGCTAGGCGTGCTCGCTTCGGGCATGGAAATCTGCGCGATGTATCCGATCACGCCGGCCACCTCGGCGTCGCACTACCTGGCGGAAGTCTTTGAGAAGGTCGGCGGCGTCGTCCACCAGGCCGAGGACGAGATTGCCGCCTGTGCGTTCGCGGTCGGCGCCTCGTACGCCGGCAAGTGCGCGATCACCATCACGTCGGGGCCGGGTTATTCGCTCAAGCAGGAGGCGATCGGCCTCGCCGTCATGGCCGAAATCCCGCTGGTCGTCGTCAACGTGCAGCGCGGCGGCCCGAGCACCGGCCAGCCGACCAAGATGGAGCAGGGCGACCTGATGACGGCCATCTTCGGCAGCCATGGCGACGCTCCGAAGATCGTCCTGGCGCCCGGCACGATCGAGGAGTGCTTCTACTCGGTGATCACCGCCCGCCGGATCGCCGAGACCTTCAACATGGTGGTCGTGATCCTGACTGATGCAGCCCTGGCGACCTCGCAGCAGCCGTTCCTGCGGCCGGTGTTCAACGAGAGCTGGATGGCCCCGCCGGTCGACCAGAGCCCGGTGCCCGAGGGCGCGAAGCCCTACGAATGGGACGAGACCACCGGCTTGTCGCGCCGGTTCAAACCCGGGCAGCCCGGCGGCATGCACACGCTCACGGGCCTCGCTCACGACAGCGACAGCCACGTGGCTTACGACGCTGCGATCAACGAGCAGACCTTGCGCTTCCGCAGCCTGAAGCTGGCCGCGTTCCAGAAGACGCTCAAACCGCCAACGATCTTCGGCGGCCCCAAGGGCGACCTGCTGATCATCGGCTGGGGCAGCACCAAGGGCGCCATCGAGGAAGCCGTCGAAGGCTTGCGCGCCGAGGGCAAGAAGGTCTCGTCGATGCACCTGCAATTCCTGCAGCCGATGGCTCCCGGAATCAAGGAGGCCATGAGCGGCTTCAAGCAGGTGATCACGATCGAGGGCAACTGGAGCGACAACCCCGAAGACAAGATCATCGACGAGACCAACCGCCGCTATTCAGCGCTTGCGATTCTGCTGCGTTCGCGCTACCTGGTCGATGTGGATTGCTTCAGCGAAGTCTGCGGCCAGCCCATCAAGCCCTCCACGATTCGCCGCGTGGCGCTCGACAAACTCAAGAAAAACGGAAAGGGGGCCTGAGCCATGGACCTGATGTCACCCACGGAATGCCTGCTGCAGATGTGCGATGAGCACTTCTCGCTGGAAGACTATCAAAGCGGCGTGCCGCGCTGGTGCACCGGCTGCGGCGACAACGCGATTCTCGCGGCGGTGCAGCGGCTGTGCCGCGACGAGGCACTGCGCCCCGAGAAGACGGTGTTCGTCTCGGGCATCGGCTGTTCCAGCCGCTTTCCGCACTACATGAAGACCTACGGCTTCCACGGCATCCACGGACGGGCGCTGCCCGTC
>DATNCB010000319.1:0-1270 GCA_035571715.1 Ramlibacter sp. | reverse complement strand
CGGCGCAATGAAGGACGTCGATCTGGCCTATCGCGCCGCTTCCGCGCTGGTGCATCCGACGCTGGACGATACCTTTGCCATGGTCGTGCTCGAGGCGATGGCGTATGGACTTCCGGTGGTGCTGAGCGGCCCGGCGCATTGCGGCATCTCTTCGATGCTGGAAGACGGCCGGAATGCGGCGTTGCTGGAGGACCCGCGCGATGACCGCGAGCTGGCTGCCGCCGTGTCGCGGGTCCTGGATGATCCGGCGCTTGCGGCCAAGCTGTCGGACGGCGGCAAGCGGTTCGCGCAGGGCCACACGTGGGAGGAGGCCGCGCGAGGCTATGAAGCGCTGTATTGGCTGTCATGCCGGACTTGAGGAGCCTGCCCCGGACCTGATCCGGGGGCATCCATGGTCCCCTATGCCACCAGCTTGAAGTGCTTCCTGCTGAAGTCCAGCCCGGTGAGCTGCTCCAGTTTTCTTGACAGCCGGTACTTGCGCTCTTTCGGCGTGAGCCGGTATTCCGGGTTGAACACCAGGTTCTGCTCGGCTTCGGTCGCCAGCCACTGCGCCATCACTTTCGGATGCGCGCCGGTGAAGGGCGCCACGGCCTGCGGATCGAAGTTCGCGTAATTGATCTTCGGCACCACGGCGCCTTCCCAGTACTTTGCGACCTGGTCCAGCTTGGCCTGCATGTATTCGGCGCGGCGCACCCAGCCATAGTGGTAGATGCGGGCGCCGGCCAATGCGCCGTGCGGGTTGCGCGGCCGCTTGTGGTCGTGCATCACCAGCCAGTACTGGCCATCGGGTGCGTAACTGCGGATCGTGTTGCGGATCAGCCGGCATTCGCGCCGGTACCAGCCGGGGCTGACCGACACGTACCCCGGCGAGCCGTAGAAGTGCACGTAGTCGAAGACCAGGGCCTCGACCGCGGGATTGCCATGGTGGCGCTGCACGCTGGCGCGAATGGCGTCGAGCTCGTTCTCGTGCACCACCTCGTCGCCCTCGAGGTAGAACGCCCAGTCGCCGGTGCAGGCGTATTGCGCCATCATCTTTTGCTGGGCATACACGAAGCCGCGGTCGGCCATGCGCTCGTTCCAGACGGTCTCGATGATGCGGATCTTCGCGTCGCCGATCGCTTTCACGCGTTCCAGCGTGTCGTCCTCGCCGCGGCCGACAGCGACCACGAATTCATCCACCAGCGGCAGCAGCGAGCGGATCGATTCGATGAACGGGAACCCCAGCATCACGCCGTTGCGAATGAAGGTGAAGCCGCTGATCGAGGCCCCG
>DATNCB010000318.1:0-3995 GCA_035571715.1 Ramlibacter sp. | reverse complement strand
AGTCGCCAAGGTCGTGAACACACAGAATGCCCGGACGTGATCGAGGGGCTAGCATGATTCCTGTCAAGACCGAATCCGGACACCAGGTTATGAAGGATCGATCGATCGCGCTGACGCCGCGCCAACGGTCGGCCCTCATTCTGTTCGACGGCAAGCGCACGCTTGCACAGGTGCTGGAGGCCACCGCTACGACCGGGGTGACGCGGGAGGATGTCGACAAGTTGTTCGAACTCGGCCTGCTCACCGACGCCTCACCTGCGGCTACGGCAGCTGAAGCCGCCGCCGCAACGACGGCCGCCGAGGCCGTGAAGCATCACAAGCAGCGCACGCCCCAAGAGCGCTATGCCGAGGCCTACCCAATCGCCACCCGGCTGACCGCCGAACTTGGCCTGCGGGGCTTTCGGCTGAATCTGGCGGTGGAAGCCGCGGCCAACTACGAAGGGCTGCTGGCAGTGGCCGCCAAGATCCGCGAGGCGGTCGGACCCAAGAAGTACGCTGAGCTGGACGACGCACTGAACGACCGCTAGGCTGCCCAGCGGGGGCGGGGCCGTTCGAGCCTTGTTATAATCACAGGCTTTCCCTTGCCACACCGCAATGACGCAGCGACGCGCTGCGTAGACGCAGCGGGTGGCTTCAATCCAAAAGGAGTCTCATGCGTCATTACGAAATCATTTTGCTGATTCATCCGGATCAGAGCGAACAGGTGCCGGCCATGCTCGAGCGCTACAAGAGCATGATCACCGCCGGTGGCGGCAAGGTCCACCGAGTGGAGGATTGGGGCCGCCGCCAGCTGGCCTACCAGATCACCAAGCTCGCCAAGGCGCACTACCTGTGCATCAACATCGAGGCTGACCAGCCCGTGATGGCCGAACTGGAGCATGCGTTCCGTTTCAACGACGCAGTGCTGCGCCACTTGACCGTGCAGCGTAAGAAGGCCGACACCGGACCGTCTTCGATGATGCGCACCGTCGAGCGCGAAGAGGCCCGCAAGGCCCAGCAGGCGGAGTACCAGTCGTAAAGCGGCCCGAAGCCGGGAGTGAACCAGCTCGTTTTGAGCGCCCGTATCGCGGAGGCAAGTTCCCTTCGATACACCCCAGCCGGGCTGCCGGCCCTGGACTTCAGCCTCGAACACGAGTCGGAGGTCCAAGAGGCAGGGCAGCCAAGGCAGGCGAAAGTGGCGATCAGGGCGGTGGCGTTTGGCAGTCTGGCGGAAACGCTGGGCAAACAGGCCATCGGCAGCAGCTGGAAGTTCACCGGTTTCCTGGCGACACCGCGCAACGGCAAGCACCCCGTATTCCATATCCAGTCATTCATTCAAGAGGTCCCACATGGCCACGTTCAAGAAATTCAATAAAGACAAGCGTCCGAAGCGCAACACCCAGTCGCTGCTGTTCAAGCGCAAGCGCTTCTGCCGCTTCACCGTCGCCCACGTCGAGGAAATCGACTACAAGGACGTCGACACGCTGCGCGATTTCATCGCGGAGAACGGCAAGATCATCCCGGCGCGCCTGACCGGCACCCGTGCGATCTACCAGCGACAGCTCAATACCGCCATCAAGCGCGCGCGCTTCCTGGCCCTGGTCCCCTACACCGACCAGCACCGCATCTAAGGAGCGAAGAACATGCAAGTCATTCTGCTCGACAAGGTGGTCAACCTCGGCAATCTCGGCGAAATCGTCAAGGTCAAGGACGGCTACGCCCGCAACTTCCTGATTCCGCAAGGTCGTGCGCGCCGCGCAACCGAAGCGAACAAGGCCGAGTTCGAGGCCAGGCGCGTTGACCTGGAGAAGGCTGCTGGAGCCAAGCTGGCGGAGTCGCAAGGCCTGGGCGAAAAGCTCGCGGGCACGACCGTCAAGCTGACCCAGAAGGCCGGCGTCGACGGCCGCCTGTTCGGCTCGGTCACCAACTTCGACATCGCCGAAGAGCTCAACAAGCAGGGCTACAAGATCGTGAAGGCGCAGGTGCGCATGCCCAACGGCCCGATCAAGCATACGGGCGACAGCACCGTGAGCGTGGCCCTGCACACGGACGTGGTGGTCGACATCAACGTTACCGTGTACGGGGAAACCGCGTAGGCTTCGCAAAGGAGTAAACAAGGCTGCGAAGCAGCCTTGAGCTTGCGGGCCGCCTTCGGGCGGCTTCTTCTTTTTGCGCCGCGGTTATCCCGGATTGGCCACCGGCCATCCACAGGATCTTCTGATTCGTCCACAGGGTGTACCCAGTGTTATTACTGGACGTTTCCACAGCGTGGCCTTAGCATTGTGCGATTGAAAAAAGGGCAGCCATGTCCGCCGTTTTAAGCTCCGTTGACGACGACTTTTCCCGCGACCACCAGATCGCGCAGCTGCGCATTCCGCCGCACTCGATCGAAGCGGAATCCAGCGTGCTGGGCGGGCTCTTGCTGGACAACAACGCCTGGGACCGGGTTGGGGATCTGCTCACTGACAGCGACTTCTACCGCTATGAGCACCGGCTGATCTACGCGGCCATGGGTGGCCTGATCAACGCCACCAAGCCGGCCGACGTGATCACGGTGTACGAACAGCTGCAGGGGCTGGGCAAGGCGGACGAGGTCGGGGGCCTTGCCTACCTGAATTCGCTGGCGCAGTACGTGCCCAGCGCGAGCAACATCCGCCGCTACGCCGAGATCGTGCGCGAGCGCTCCATCCTGCGCAAGCTGGTGAGTGCCAGCGACGAAATCGCTACCGCCGCATTCAACACGCTGGGCAAACCGGTCGACAAGATCCTCGACGAAGCCGAGCAGAAGATCTTCAACATCGGCGAGGAAGGCTCGCGCATGAAGCAGGGTTTCCAGGCCATGGATTCCCTGGTGGTCCAGCTGCTGGACCGAGTGCAGGAGATGGCCGACAACCCGAACGACATCACGGGCGTGCCGACCGGCTTCTACGACCTGGACCGGCTCACGTCCGGCTTCCAGGCGGGTGACATGATCGTGCTCGCGGCGCGGCCCAGCATGGGTAAGACGGCTCTTGCGATCAACATTGCCGAGCACGTCGCGCTGCACGAAGAGCTGCCGGTGGCAGTGTTCTCGATGGAAATGGGCGCGAGCCAGCTGGCCGTGCGTATCGTCGGCTCGATCGGCCGTATCGACCAGATGCACCTGCGCACCGGCAAGCTTACCGACGACGAGTGGCCGCGCCTGACGGAGGCGATTGAAAAGCTGCGCAACGTGTCGCTGCACATTGACGAAACGCCGGGCCTGACGGTGAGCGAGCTGCGCGCCAATGCGCGCCGGCTGGCGCGGCAATGCGGCGGCAAACTTGGCCTGATCGTCGTGGACTACCTGCAACTCATGAGCGTGTCCAGCAGCATGAGCGAAGAGAACCGGGCCACCGCGGTGGGCGAAATATCGCGCGGCCTGAAGATGCTTGCCAAGGAACTGCAGTGCCCCGTGCTGGCGCTCTCGCAGCTCAGCCGCGGAGTCGAATCGCGCACCGACAAGCGGCCGATGATGAGCGATCTTCGTGAATCGGGAGCGATCGAGCAGGACGCGGACGTGATCATGTTCATCTATCGCGACGACTACTACAACAAGGATTCCAAGGAACCGGGGGTCGCCGAGATCATCATCAGCAAACAGCGCAATGGCCCGACCGGCATCGTCAAGCTGGCGTTCATCAAGCCGCTGACGAAATTCGAGTCGCTGGCGTCGGGCAGCGGAGATTTCTAGGGCAAGGGGGCGGCCCCGCGCAGCTGGCTCGTTATCGTCCGCCTACAGCACTTCGCTCGCGAAATCCGCCAGCCGGGAGCGTTCGCCGCGCGCGAGCATGATGTGGCCGCTGTGCGGCCAACCCTTGAATTTGTCCACGGCGAAGGTCAGGCCTGACGAGCCTTCAGTGAGGTAGGGCGTGTCGATCTGCGCGAGGTTGCCCATGCAGACGATCTTGGTGCCGGGGCCGGCCCGCGTGATCAGCGTCTTCATCTGCTTGGGCGTCAGGTTCTGCGCCTCGTCGATGATGACGTACTTGTTCAGG
>DATNCB010000317.1:0-1421 GCA_035571715.1 Ramlibacter sp. | reverse complement strand
GTGCAGCGCGGCCTCGATGGCGAGAGCCTCCACAGGAACGTCGCTGACATTGGAATTGCGCTCGCGCAGGCGCTGCCGATCGCCGATGTTCAAGACCGGCGTGCCGAATGTGGCGGCCTCGATGATGCCGGCAGATGAATTACCGGCGAGCACCTCGCAGTGGCGCAGCGCCGCGGCAAAGAGCGGCCGCGGCAGGTGGCGCAGGCGCAGCGATCCGGGCGGCAGCGCGGCTTTTTCGAGTGCGGCGATGATCTCGAGCGATCCCGCATCGGCGTTGGGCTCGAGCCAGACGACCGGCAGGCCGACGCACTGCAGGGCGTGCAACAAGGCCAGCGTCTGTGCACCGGCCTCGCCAGCCTGCTGCACGACCGGATGGAACAGCGCCAGAACGAAAGTGCCGCCTGCCGGCAGCCCGAGCGCGCGCAGGCAATCAGCCCGCGACATCGCACCGAGTTCCGCCAGCCCGTCCAGCCCAGGCGCGCCGGTGACGAACACCCGCGCCTCCTCTTCCCCCATCCGTAACAGGCGCTCGCGCGAGCCTGGAGTCGCAACGAAGTGATAGCTGCTGAGCTTGCTGATCGCATGGCGCACCGGTTCATCGACGGTGCCCGACCGCTCGCCGCCATGGATGTGCACGCAGGGCACGCCCTGGTGCAGCGCGGCGATCGCACCGGCCAGCATTTCGCCCCGGTCGCCCAGCACGATCAGGAAGTCCGGTTGCTCATGCGCCAGCAATTCGGTCATGCCTCGCAGGCAATCGGCCACGCCCAACGCCATGCTGCGTCCGGTGCGGGTGCTCGTATCCAGCGCGATCTCGGCGCAGATCGGCAAACCGGCGGCTCGAATATCATCCACCGTCTTTCCGAATTGCTCGCTCAGATGCATGCCGGTGACGGCGATCTGCACGTTCAACCCGGGCGTTGCCGCAATCCGCTGCAACGTGCTCTCCATCAAGCCGAAATCCGCGCGGGTACCACTGAGGTAAATGAGGCGGCGCGCCGATCCACCCGCCGTCATGGCTCAGCGCCCTCTGCGAGCTGGTCCCACTGCAGCACCGTCCCCGCTGCAATGGGCGCGAGCGTCGTGCGACCGACCACTCGCGGCCAGTCGCGCGGTGCAATGCCGGTGGCCGGTCGCCGGCACGCCAGCATCTCGTCCTGGATGACCGCGCCGGCCGGTATGTCCACCGCCGCTGCGATGCTGCGGCGCGCGACCAGCGCCGTGTTGCGCTCCTGCGCGGTCGGCGCCTTGACGCCGTCGCCGAGCATGGCGCTCACCCGCCGGATGCCCTCCACCATGCGCGCGAATTCCGGCGGCTCCAGTGAAGCGCTGTGGTCGGGTCCGGGCAGGCTGCGGTCCAGCGTGAGGTGCTTTTCGATCACCTTGGCTCCCAGGGCGACAGCGGCCAATGGCGCTTCGAT
>DATNCB010000316.1:0-1869 GCA_035571715.1 Ramlibacter sp. | reverse complement strand
CAGCAGCCAGGTGGGCGCGACGGCGCGCAGCAGCGCCGGCAGCGCGCTGTCCCTGCGGCACAGGTCAGCCAATGCTTCGAGCACGGGAAGATACGGTTCGCCCGTGCCGTAGTGCTCCACGCACTGCCCGCGCGCGCAGGCAACATCGCCCAAGCCGGCGATGAAGCGTTCAATCAGCGTGGTCTTGCCGATGCCCGGTTCGCCCGTGACCCAGACCAGCGAACGAGTGCCCCCGTACGCGCGCTCCCAGGCCACGCCCAGGCGCGCGAGCGCATCGGCGCGGCCGATGAACGATCCGCTGTCCTGCCGGCCTGTTGCGGGCTCGGCGGCGGGCAGCGCGCGCCCCGGGCCGGGCGGCTGGGCGATCGGGACTGCGATGAAGCGGTAACCTCGCCGCGGCACGGTCTCGATCACGCGCGGCTGGCGCGGATCGTCGCCGAGCACGTTGCGCAGGTCGCTGATCGCGGTCTTGAGCACCGACTCGCTGACGAACTGGTGGCCCCAGACCTGGTCGAGCAAAGCGTCCTTGGTCAGCAGCGATCCGGGCTGGCGCGCGAGCGCGCACAGCAATGCGAAGGGGGTGGGGGCAAGGGCGAGCGGCTTGCCGCCGGAAAGCAGCGAGGCGTTCGCTTCGTCGAGTTCGAACTCCGCAAAGCGGACGCACACCGGGTTCGAGGCGGCGGCCGAAGAGCGTGCCAATGGGACCTCCTGACAATGGGTGGCTGACCTCGAATCGTACGCCAGGAGGCGCGGCACGTGGCAAGTGCCGGTGCGGCGCCAGGTTAGCGGCTGGCCAGGCTGGTGCCGGTTTCCTGCCCGCGGTGAGCCGCCAGGTAGGCAGAGCCGCTGTCCTCACCGGTCATGGCCTTCACCGCATCGCGCGAGGCAACGAATTCCTGCTGCACCTGCTCGCGCGACTTCTCGGAGTGGAAGTACTTGAGCGGGTTGTAGCTGATGGACCACGGGTTCACACCCTCCTGCTTGTACTGCGCGAGCTCCGCCTGCACTTCGGCGCGGGCGCGCGTGGACACGAAGGGAGTCGGGTCGATGGTGATGTCATCGGCGAAGGCGCTGGTGGTGGCGGCGGCGGCGAAGACGGCGATCAGGGCGAAATTGCGGTTCATGAGAGTTCCTTTAAGTGTCGAAATCCACCTTGGATCCCGATGCCTGAAGGTTAGGCACGATGCTCCTCGAAGTCGTCAGGGAACGGTCGCCGTTCGGTCGCGCTTTCATGAACAGGCCGCCGGCGGCAAAAAAAACTCCGCGCCGGAGAAGGCGCGGAGCAACCTTGGAGAAAACTTCGATAAACGGGGATCAGAAGGTGTGCCGGATGCCGGCTTCGAAACCGGTCGAGTGTTCGTTGGCCGCCGTCACCGCGCCCAGCAGCGCGGTCGACGAGCCGCCGCTATTGGTGACCCGCGCGACGGTGCCATACATGGCCGTGCGCTTGGAGAAGTTGTAGACGTAGCTGGCCATCAGCTTCTTCGCGGTGGGCTCGTCCAGGCCCGAGCCGTGCACGTCGACCTTGTAGCGCGAATAGCCGGCGCGCAGCTCGCTGTTGCCGTACGGGACGCTCGTGCCGAGCGACCAGCCATTGCCCTTGGCGAGCTGTTGCGTACCGCCCGAGGGCAGCTGAACCAGCCCTTCGTCGTGCGAATAGTTGGCCAGCACTTTGGCCACACCGAAATCGTAGAAGCCGCCGATGTTGGACTGCTTCGAATTGCCCGCGCTGTACTTGGTCTTCGACGTCGCGGCGGCGATCTCGTAGCGGCCGCCCTGGTAGCCCACGCGGATGCCCGCGCCGTCGCCGTCGCTCTTGTTCGGCACGTTGGACGCGTTCTCGCCCAGGTAGTACTGGGCCTGGCCGAA
>DATNCB010000315.1:0-1083 GCA_035571715.1 Ramlibacter sp. | reverse complement strand
TGCGCAGCCATGCGCATGCGCGCGGCGTGCGCATCGTCGGCGACGCGCCGATCTTCGTCGCGCACCACTCGGCGGAGGTCTGGGCCAACAGCGCGCAGTACCTGCTGGATGCGCAGGGCGAGCCCACGGTCGTGGCGGGCGTGCCGCCGGACTACTTCAGCGCCACCGGCCAGCGCTGGGGCAATCCCCTGTACGACTGGGCGGCCATGCGCTCCGATGGCTATGCCTGGTGGAAGCGGCGCCTGGCCCATCTCATCGAGTGTTTCGATGCCGTACGGCTCGATCACTTCCGCGGCTTCGAAGGCTACTGGGAGGTGCCGGCCCACGAAGAACATGCCATCAACGGGCAATGGCTTCCCGGTCCCGGCCGCGCCTTCTTCGATGCGCTGCACGCCGGTCTGGGCCCGCTGCCGCTGATCGCGGAAGACCTCGGCGTGATCACGCCGGCCGTGACCGAGCTGCGCATCGGCTGCGGTTTTCCGGGCATGCGCGTGCTGCAATTCGCGTTCGCCGATACGCCCGCCAATCCCTACCTGCCGCACAACTACGTGCCAGGGACGGTGGCCTATACCGGCACCCATGACAACGACACCACGGTGGGATGGTGGCACCAGCTCGGCGCGCATGAGCGCGAGGCGGTGCGCCGCTACCTCGGGCCGCAGGCGGATACGCAAATCCACTGGGCGATGATCCGGGCGCTGTCGCAGTCGGTCGCCAACACGGTGGTGTATCCCCTGCAGGATGTGCTGGGACTGGACAGCACGCACCGGATGAATATTCCCGGCCGTTCAGTCGACTGCTGGGAATGGCGTTTCGAGTGGCACGACGTTGCCGACGCGGCCACTGCCCAGCTCGCCGCCGTCACGCACGCGCACGGTCGCTCCGCTCGACATGAACCTCGTTGACCCAACCCTGGCCGCAAGGAGACTGCGAATATGGAAATACAAAATCCACTTCAGCTGGCCCGCCGAACCATCGCCTTGGTCCTGGCCGGCGGCCGCGGCTCGCGCCTGGCACACCTGACCGACTATCGCGCCAAGCCGGCGGTCTACTTCGGGGGCAAGTTCCGCATCGTCGACTTCG
>DATNCB010000314.1:0-1299 GCA_035571715.1 Ramlibacter sp. | reverse complement strand
ACTGGTACGCGCCGACCGTGTTCAGCAATGTCAATCACGGCATGGAGCTGATGCGAGAGGAGAGCTTCGGGCCCGTTATCGGCATCCAGATGGTGTCGGGCGACGAGGAGGCCGTGCGGCTGATGAACGACACGCGTTATGGGCTCACGGCCGGTGTTTACACGCCCGACCGCGAACGGGCGCAGGCGCTGCTGGCGCGGATCAACGCCGGCAGCCTGTACTGGAACTGCTGCGACCGTGTCAGCCCGCGCCTGCCCTGGAGCGGCTTCGGCGATTCGGGCGTCGGTGTCACGCTGTCCAGCTATGGCATCGAGACCTTCACCCGGCCCCGGGCCTGGCATCTGCGTAGCGCCGGCTGACGGGCGGCGACGAGCGCAGCGCGTGAACCAGCCGCAGTTGACGCTGTTCGACCTCGACGGCACGCTGCTGGCCGGCGACAGCGACGTGCTGTGGTGCGATTTCCTGATCGACAAGGGCGTGCTCGATCGCGGTGTGTTCGCTGCGCGCAACGCCGACATGGAGGCGCGCTATCAGGCCGGCAGCGTCGGCGCGCAGGAATTCGCCCATTTCTACCTGGGCCTGCTGGCGGGCAGGAGTGCGGTTCACTGGGAGCCCCTGCGGCGCGAGTTCCTGGCCACGCAAGTCGTGCCGCGCATCCCGGCCGCTGCCGTCCGGCTCGTGCGAGCGCACCGGGACGCCGGGGACCTTGTCATCATGACCACGGCGACCGGCCGCTTCATCACCGAACTGACGGCGAAGTATTTCGGGATCGAGCATCTGCTGGCGATCGAGCCCGAATTGGCTGAGGGCCTGTTCACCGGCCGCTCGAGCGGCACGCTCAACATGCGCGAAGGCAAAGTCAAGCGGCTGCATGAATGGCTGGCGGCGCGTAGCGATGAACTGCGCAAGTTCCGCAGCACGGCGTACAGCGATTCGATCAACGACCTGCCGCTGCTCGAGGCCGTCAACGAGCCGGTAGTGGTCGACCCGGAGCCGCGGCTGGCAGCCATCGCGCAAGAGCGTGGCTGGCGGGTGCTGCGACTGCACTCGCGGTGAATCCAGCTACATCTCGCTGACCCGCCGCCCGAACGCCTCCACCTTGGCCCAGTCGGTGAACTCGACATCGGTCGCCGGGTCGGTCGGGCCCTTCGTGATCCACATGATGAAGCGGATCACCTGCCGGTCCCAGAAGCTGTAGCGCTTGTAGTCGATCCGGCCCGCGAAAACTGCCAGCGCTTTGGGCTGCCAGGCGCTCTGTGCCAGGAACTTGAGCATGTAGGGATTGGTCTGCGGGCTGTT
>DATNCB010000313.1:0-6521 GCA_035571715.1 Ramlibacter sp. | reverse complement strand
CGGCATGCGGTCGTCGTCCACCATGATCAGCGTGCCGTTGCGCTCCACCACCGGCCGCTCGGCCGAGTAGTACAGCGGCACGATCGGGATGTTCTGCAGGTAGATGTACTGCCAGATGTCCAGCTCGGTCCAGTTCGAAAGTGGGAACACGCGCAGCGATTCGCCCTTGTGCTTGCGGGTGTTGTAGAGTTTCCACAACTCCGGCCGCTGGTTCTTCGGGTCCCAGCGGTGCTGGTCCGATCGAAACGAGAAGATCCGCTCCTTGGCCCGCGACTTTTCCTCGTCGCGCCGTGCGCCGCCGAAAGCCGCGTCGAAGCCGTACTTGTCCAGGGCCTGCTTCAGCCCCTCGGTCTTCATGATGTCGGTGTGGATCGCCGAACCATGCGTGAACGGGTTGATGTTCTTGGCAACACCTTCAGGGTTGACGTAGGTGATTAACTCCAGCCCCAGGTCCTTGACCATGCGGTCGCGGAACGTATACATGTCCCGGAATTTCCAGCGCGTGTCCACGTGCATGAGCGGGAAGGGCGGCTTGGACGGGTAAAACGCCTTCATCGCCAAGTGCAGCATCACGGCACTGTCCTTGCCCACCGAATACAGCATCACGGGTTTGTCGGCTTCGGACACTACCTCGCGCATGATGTGGATGCTCTCGGCTTCGAGGCGTTGCAAATGAGTCAGATGCATCGATGTCCTTTCGGCGCGTTCCATGGACACGCTGTGGGTGGAAGTTTTGGGGGAGATGATGCTGGGCACGCCCAGCTCCGGGTCGATGAGGCGCAGCGCGCCGTGCGCGTGCAACCACTCGCGCAGCTCGGGCACGCGCATCAGGCGCGAGGAGCCGGGTATGGCGAGCTCCAGCGCGCTGCGGCGTTGCGCGAGGCGCTCCAGCAGCGCCAGGTAGTGGCGCGCCTCCAACGGGCCGGCAAAGGCCAGCCAGAGCAATTGCCCGCGCGCGGCTTTCACGCACAGCAGGCCGATCTTTCCGCTGTCGGCGGGCACGCCGGGCCAAGCCGGCAGGTAGCGCTCAACGCCGTGATAGCGCATCGCCTCGCCCGCTGCAGCGGGCTTCGCCGAGGCCAGCGCGTCCTCGTCGAAATCGAGATCAAGCGCCTGGCACAGCTTGGTCACCGCACCCGCACTGCGCTTGGCGCCGGGCCGGCGCGCCAGCCAATCGCCTACGGCCTTGCGGCTCCAGAGCGTGTGGGGCAACCCGGCTGCGTCTGGGCTGCCGGCCAGCATTGCCTGCACCAAGCCCTTCACGTGACCGGCACCCAAGCCTTCGTCGGCCTTGGGCGGGCGGCCTTTGCGAGGGCTTACTACCACGGCATTCCAGCCGCCTTGCCGATATGCCTTGACCGCGGCGATGACGGTGGGGGCGCTCAAGCCGGTCGTTGCGCTAACCACGGCCAGCTTCTCGCCCTGGAGGCGAAGTCGCACCGCCTGCCGCCGTCTGGCGTTCAGGTCATCGACGCTGAGCTGGCTACCGTTCAAGAACGACTCCCGTCTACAGCTGGGTTTTTGTATTAAACATTAAAATTTGAGCGCATCTAAAAGATATATTTCCAGTGTACCCGATCTGCTCAGCCACGAAAAGTCATTGCCGCGCCACTGCGCCGGCTCCTCGGAAAAAGGAAGAGACATGATTGCCCTCGATGCCATGCTGATAACCGCCGGTGCGGCAACTGGCATGCTGGTGGGCCTCACCGGCGTCGGTGGGGGCGCCGTGATGACGCCGCTGCTGCTGCTCGTGTTCGGGGTCGCGCCGGTGTCCGCGATCGGCACCGACTTGTGGTTTGCGGCCATCACGAAGTTGGTGGCCACGCGCGTGCACCATGGCAATGGGCTCATCGACTGGCAGGTGGTGCGGCGCCTTTGGGCTGGCAGCTTGCCGGCTTCGGTCCTGACGCTGGCCTGGATGGCGACGGCGCCGATCGATGCCAGTACGGCGGGTTTCCTGAAAGCGATGATCGCGGCCGCCTTGCTGCTGACCTCGGTCGCGATGCTGTTCCAGAAACAGTTGCATGGCTTGGGCCGCAAGCTGCGGTTGGAACAGGCTGATCAGTTCAAGTCGCTGCAAGGCCCGTTGACGATGGCGGCGGGTGCCCTCCTTGGATTTCTTGTCACGTTGACGTCGATCGGTGCCGGCGCTTTGGGGGTGGTATTTCTGGCCTACCTGTACCCGCTGCGGCTGACGCCCGCGCGCCTGATCGCCACGGACATCGTCCATGCCATCCCGCTGGCGATGTTCGCCGGCGCAGGGCACCTTCTGATGGGCAACGTCGACATTGCGCTGCTGGGCAATCTGCTGATCGGGTCGATTCCCGGCGTGCTGGCGGGCGCATTGCTATCGAGCCGGCTGCCACAAGTGGTTCTGCGCAGGGCCCTGTCGGCAATCCTGTTGTTTACGGGGCTGAAGCTGTTGCACCTGGCGGGCTAGGCAATCAATTTCGCGTGGCCGCCGCCGCGGCCTTTGCGGCCGGTTTTCTTTGCGGGTACTTCAGCTGTCGCAGCCGGCGCCTCGGGCGATATCGGGTACATGGGCGCGACTCCGGCAATATGGACTTCCACCTGCACGGGCCCGGCCAGGCAGTTCAGGAATTGGCCCGGAATCGTTCCCATGCCGTTGGTCCAGCGATGGCTTGGCTCGTTCTCATGAAAGCCCTCGCCGAGCAGCGGATGCTCGTGGCCGATCTGAATCTCGGTGCCGGCTGCACGCAGTAACACTCGCGTGACAGAAACCCCAAGCTGGCGGATGTCCTGTGACACCGCATCCACTTCGACAGGCGTCACGAAGCGCGAACCGATGGCCAGCGTCGCCGGCGCATACGGCAGCTCGAAATAATGGATTTGTTCATCGATGGCAGATGCGTTGATGCGCTCGCCGTCCGCCAGCAGGTGCAGGTCGGGATCGGTGGTCGTCTCGTAGCTGCCTGCTGCTCTGCCCATGCCGAACTCCTGGTCTCTGTCAAATCCTTGCACAAATCGGGGACTGTGCCCCGATAAACCTGCCATTGGGAGGTTTGTTGCAAAAGGCATGCCGCCAGATTATGTGCGCGGTCAGATGGCCCCCACGTGTACGGGCCGCAATTTGCGCAGATCAGGAGATCGCGATTCGTCGCGATTCGGATGGATTTCCCCCAGTCAGGGTCGCATCGCGCCCCGACTGTGGGGAATCGCCGAGAACTCGGCTGTACCAGCTTTGGGCTACGCTGCCAACCTCAGATGCCCGACGGCACGACGTTTGGCTTGGCCGTTTTCCGAGGCGGCGGCTGTGGTGTCCGATGCCTTGGGGTATCTGGTCGTCAGCGCGGCGAGATGGAGTTCGACTTGCACCGGCCCGGCCAGCGCGCCCAGCAATTGCGCCGCGATGATACCCGCGCCATTGGTCCAGCGATGGCTGGCCTCGTCCGCGTGAAAGCCCTCGGCGAGCAGCGAATGATCGTGGCCGATTTCAAGCTGGGCACCCTTTGAGCGCAGCACAACGCGGGCGAGCGATACGCCAAGCTGGCGCGTATCCCGTGCCTGAGGGTTCAGGTCCGCAGGAGTCACCGATCGCGATCCTATGAGCAGCGAGGCGGGGACGCTGGGCAGCTCGAAGCGATAGATATTCCTGTCGACCGTGGTCGCGTTCACGCGCTGGCCATTCACGACCAGGTGCACATCGGGGTCGGTGGTCGTCTCGAAGCCCGCCTCCGCTGCACGAGCTTGGAGCTGCGCGCGAACTTGGTCCAAGAGGGGCCCGTCGTTGACGAAGGGCAGGCAAGGCTCGGTTGGAGACTGATCGGGCAGGCCCAGCGCAAGATAGTCCGTCACATTCATGAAGAAGTTGCGGTTGCTGCAATCCAGCCAGCTCTCTGCAGCAGCCCCCTCGGCCATCAGCACGGCATGTTTGGGCAGCTCGATGTGGTAGTACTCAATCGTTTCCAGCGAGTCGAAATACGCTATCGAGCGGCCGTTCACGAGATGGCGTGCTGGGATCAAGGCGCCTTCCAGGCACATCGCGTGCTCGGGCGAAACGAACAAGTCCCGATGCGGTATGTTCTCGCCAAGCGCGCCGCGCGCAATTCGAATTGGCAGCACATTGCGCCGGTTGTGGCTGGGCAAGAAGCGCGTGACGTAGCCGCGGCGACCGATCCACTTGATGGATTCGACTTTGCCCGACGCGGTGGTAACCAAATCCCCGATTTGCAGTTTTTCGACGGCGACTTCGCCCTCAGGGGTCTGAATGTGGGTGCCCTTCAAATAGCACACGGCGTTCAGGTCGGCGGTGATCGTAATTGGAAACCCACCCGATTGCCCGGTGTTGCCGGCCACGTCGGTGACCACAGCGGCGAAGGAGTAGTTGCCGCCGTCACCACCCAGGTAGATCGGATCCGTCACCTCGTCGCCAAGGGGCGTGGTGAACTGGTATTGCCAATGCCCGGTCGCATCCGCCTGTGCTGTCACTGCCGCCCCGTTGACAATCAGCGGGGACCCGAAGTTAAAGATTTGAACGGTGCTGAAGGGGTCTGCCTGTCCCACAAGTAGCGGCGTGTGGTCGTTGGTGGGCGTCCCATAGTCGACAAAGCCTGTGTAGTGGTTGGTGTCGCTAGGGTCGTTGTCGATGACGTGGTCAATGGTCGCGACTGGCGCAACGTTGTCGTAGTTGTAGCTCAGTGCCGTCGCGCCTGCGGTGCCGCTCGGTTTGTTATTTGACGCAGCGACATACATGGTATGGACGCCGGCGGTCAGCGTGATGCCGTCCGCATGCCAATTGCCTGACGCGTCTACTACAGCTTGAACCCAGGTATTGGACTGCCCGCTTGGGGACACCCAAATCTTGTTCGGCCCCGACACGGAAAGGACGGTACACGTACCGTAAACGGTCACCGTGCCCGTGTTGGTGATTTCATCCGTGCTCGAGGAACCACTATCACCGGCGCCAAATGCCGACGCTGAAAACACCAGGTTTGTATAGGACGTAGCCATCGTTGTTCCAATCAGAACGTGAACTTGATGAAGTCGGCGGTGATCTGGGCTGCCGACACCCCCACCAGGGTGATGGATGCGTCATGGCCGAAGTTGAATGTGACGCCAGTTGGCGCGTCGTCCACACTGGTGACCAGCGCGGCCAGCTGCTGGATGTTGGTGAGGCCGGCGAAGCTGAAGGCCGCCGTATCGTGCGCCACGTCGAAGTCCTTGATGGTCACATGCCCCAGAGCGGAGAAGCCGAACACGTCATTGCCCAGCCCGCCGGTCAGCGTGTCGTTGCCCCCGCCGCCCACCAGCGTGTCGTTGCCGCCCCCACCAGTGATGTCTTGCGCGGCCAGGTCGCCCACCAGCCGAATGGGCGAGGAGTCTTCGACCCTGACCGTGCCGGCATTGGCCACCAAGGCGTACTCCACGCCTTTCAGGACCAACGCATCGGTGGCGTGAGACAGGTTCACGGCGAAGGCCTGAACACCCGGGTTTTGCGAGGCATTGAGCACGATGTCATGGGTCCCGGCGCCCAGCGCTGCGTCTGGCTGTCCCAGCGCTCCATTGCCCGAGTTGGAAATGACGTCGAACAAGCGGAACTCTACGTTGGTGACGCCCTGCGCCTTCATCGCATCCACCAGCTGATTGACGGCAGAGACCAGGCTGGCCTGTTGCACGGCACTGGGGTGGTAGCTGTCCAGCAGAGATTTGAGGAAAACACCCGCCGCGTCCGGTGTGGCGCCGTTCATGCCCTCGAAGACAAGGCCGGTGTTGGCCGGCAGGTTCAACGTAAGTTGAAACACGCCGTCGTCAATAGTGCCGTTGATGGCGCCCGAGGTAGGCAGAACGCCGCCCTGGGTTTCGCCGTGCGAGCCCGTGCCAGAGATGTACGTGGAGCCGCCGATACTTTCAGAGCTGGTGCTGCCGCCGACCGTGTCGGTGAGGAACTGGTTCAAAAGCGCCAGTGATCCGGCCGACAGTGCGCTCGAATCGCTACCGCCAAAAAGTGAGTCTGCTGACATGTCGTTTTCTTTCTAAATGAGCAACCAGAAGAGGAGACAAAGTTGCATTTCATTGACATATCGCAAAAGATGTGCCACCAGATGTAACGGGGGTTCGTGCGGCTGGAAGGGGTAGCTTGGCTCTTTTTCAGGCCGTTTTGCATACTTTTTGGGTCAAATGACCCAATGCCGGATTGCCAGGTACCCCAAAAGCGGGGGGGAATCCCCGTTTTACCCACGCATCACCAAGAAAAAGGTGCTACGCGTTGTTAAAGCAAGATTCGATCTCAGATTCTCAAAGTGCGGCTTCAAGCTCCGCGCCTCAAATGCTCGCCGTCAGGGCATTTCCGCTCGCCGCTCCCCAATTCAAGGCCTTTTTGTTTTTTCCTTGCGTACATGTGGTGAACAAAGCGATCTGGATTTCCACGTGCGGAGGACTGGGTGAGCCGAAGGCAGAACGGTGCGGCACTAGTCCCGCTAACTGGTGCCTGCCAGCATCAGATCACCCGGTCCGTGTGGTCGGCAACTCCTCCGTACGTGATAATCTTTTGCCGCTTTATC
>DATNCB010000312.1:0-4661 GCA_035571715.1 Ramlibacter sp. | reverse complement strand
CTTGTCGATCGCCTCGGTCGCGGCGGCCTGTTCGTTGGCGCGGCGCGGCAGCAGCAGGCCGATGGTCTGCTCGTACATTGCGCGCACGAATCCGCTGCAATCGAAGCCGGTCTCAATGGAGTTACCTCCGCGCCGGTACGGAACGCCCAGGAACCCCATCGCGGTGATCACGAGGTCCGAGGCACGGTTGGTGACGGTGTGGCTTACTTGTTCCAGCTTGGTCAACAAACCCTTGTCGGCCAGGAAGCTGTTCATGTCGTCTTCCGCCGGCGAGCCTGGAACGGCATGAGCGCTGGCGCACGCCATGAGCAGGAAAATGCAGAGCCACTTAAGCACAAGCTCAAGCATACCTTCGCGTCAATTGAGAAGTCAAGTTAGGTGTATTCCGTAACCTGTTGATTATCTTGAAGAAGGGCAAGCTTCCCGGAGCACAGATACACCGCCGGCAGGCCAGGATTGCGGTTGCGCCGCGCAAGCGGCTACGGCTTGATCAGCCCCTTGCGCACGGCGTAAAGCGTCAAGCTGGCGATGTCGTTGATGTGCAGCCGTTCCATGATGCGGGCGCGGTGCACGTCCACGGTCTTGGGTGACAAGCCCAGTTCAAAGGCGATTTCCTTGGAGGCCCGTCCCTGGGCGATCAGGCGCAGGATTTCGACCTGACGGTGGGTGAGCTCATCGTCGACCGTCGGTTCGGACGGCTGCAGCAGGCGCTGCGCGATCGAGGGGCTGAAGTAGCTGCCAGTGGCCATGACGCTGCGAACCGACTGCTCGAGCTCGAACGGCGGCGCATCCTTCATCAGGTATCCGCACGCCCCGTTCGCCACCGCCCGCTTGACGAAGTCGACCGTGTCGTACATTGAAAGCACGAGCAGCCGCACCTGCGGATGCTTGGCGTGGATCTGCGCGATGGCGGTAATGCCGTCCATCACGGGCATGGAAATGTCGGTCATAACGACGTCGGGCATCAGGGTGTCCACCAGAGTGATGAGCTCTTGCCCGTTGCGGGCCTCCGCGATCACCTCCACGCCCTCGACCATCGACAGCAGCGCCTTGATGCCCGAACGCACCAGATCGTGGTCGTCGGCAAGCACGATGCGGACGTGCTGGGCTTGGGCATTGGTTTTCATGGTCCCGCAGTTATACCCTACAGAACCGCGCGAATCGCCACGCCCCGGCCCGGGCGGGTGCGGATGTGCAGCCGGCCGCCAGCCAGTTCGGTGCGCTCGATCATCCCGTACAGGCCGACGTTGCGCTCGCTGGCCTGCCCCCCGAGAAGCTCAGCCTTGTCGAAGCCGATGCCGTCGTCGATCACCAGCACGCCGATGCGGCCCTGCGGCAGGAAGCGCAGCCGCACGACGATAAGCGAGGCCTTGGCATGCCGCACCACGTTGTTCAGGGCCTCTTGCACCAGCCGAAGCGCCACCGAAGCCGTTTCCCCCAGGACGGCGGGCTCCTTGCCGCGCGAGCTGACGCTGAATGCCAGGTCCGCGGGCTCGGCGATCCGCTGCACCGCAGTCTGTACGGCGGCCACCAGCCCCAGCAGGTCGAGCTGGGCTGGGCGCAGCGAGAACGACAGCGTCTTGAGCTGGCTGACCGCTGCCTGCGCCATGTCCATCGCGGTGTCGGTGTGCTTTTGCACGTCGCCGGGATCGGCGGAGCGCTTGGCCGCGTGCAGGTGGATGACCATGCCGGTGAGCGTCTGCCCCAGCTGATCGTGCAGTTCGCGCGAAATCAGCGTGCGTTCCCGCTCCTGCGCCACTACCAGCCGTGCCGACAACTTCTTCAGGCGGCGATAGGCGGCCTCGAGCTCGCGACCCAGGCGCTCCTGTTCCAGCACGCGCCGGCGCTCGGTCATCACCCGTTCGATGATCTGCGGCAGGGTGCCCAATTTGTCCTTGGTGAGGTAATCCTTGGCGCCGCAGCGCAGCACGTGCACGGCGGCCTCTTCGCCGATGGCGCGCGTGACCACCACCAGCGGGATGCCGCAGCGGCGCGCCACCAGGATCTGCAATGCCGCATA
Source organism: Ramlibacter sp. (assembly GCA_035571715.1). GTDB lineage: Bacteria > Pseudomonadota > Gammaproteobacteria > Burkholderiales > Burkholderiaceae_C > Ramlibacter. The sequence goes on along the minus strand of DATNCB010000312.1, from coordinate 2,641 downwards.
CGGGGAAAAGCGCGGCATGTTGAAGTCGCACAGGATCACGTCGAAGTCGTGCTGCAGGGCGTCGGTGAAGCCGCTCGCATCCTCCACCCTTTGCAGCAGGTAGCGGCGATGCGGGTCAGCGCGCTCCAGCGCGATCGCCATGAGCTCCACGTCGTCGGCACTGTCTTCCACACACAGCAACCTGATCGTGGCGGGTTCGGGATTTGTCACGGGTACATCGGGCGTCTTGCGCGCCAGTTTACCCGTTGAGATCACGCCGCCGGATACGTCCTACACCGCGATCAGACACCCCCATGCGGCATGGGGGGGCACTTCCGACATTGCCCGCGGGGGCCGCCTCCTAGAGTCGGATGGAAACAGGAGACCCATATGAATACCTTGGACACACAGACAATGGCCGTTGTAGTGGTGGTGATTCTTGCCCTGCTCGCGGTGGGCGCGTGGCTGTACACCCGCAAACGCCAATCCGACCGGCTCATACAGCGATTCGGTCCGGAGTACGGGCGGGCCGTCGACGAGATGGGAAGCCGCGCAAAGGCGGAGTCGGAGCTCAGGACGCGTGAGAAGCGCGTCGAGAAGCTCAATCTCGTGCCGTTGGCACCCGCGGAAGCCGCAAGGTTCAGCCAGGACTGGAAAGCCTTGCAAGGCCGTTTCGTCGACAACCCGAAAGGCGTGTTGATGGAGGCGGACCAACTGGTACGCGACCTGATGGGCAAACGGGGCTATCCGATGGGCGACTTCGAAAGCCGTGCCGCCGATATCTCGGTCGACCATCCCGCGGTTGTCGAGCATTACCGCGCGGCGCAGGCGATTGCGCTGCGCGATCAGCGCGGCGAGGCCGACACCGAGGAGATGCGCAAGGGCGTGGTGCATTACCGCGCGCTATTCGATGAACTTCTCGAGGTCAGCCTGGACGAGCGGGCGGCTACGGCCAGGGAATTGGAGGTGCATTCATGAACACGGTACAAGCGGAACCGGAAAAGACCCTCACGACGGCGGATTTCGCGGGCGCCGCGCCGCAGCCCGACCAACAGCAGGGCGAGGCCAGCCGCGTTGCGCAGGCCCAGGAGCAGCGCCAGGAGCAGCGGCAAGCCGATGATGCACGGCCGCAGGCGAGCGGCGCCGAGCATCTTGCTGCGCTGTTCGACCCCGATGTGGCGAGCCGCTTTCGCGCCCGCTGGGATGAGGTGCAGATCGGGTTTGTCGACGATCCGAGGCAGGCTGTGCGGCAAGCGGACGAGCTCGTGGCCCAGGTCATGAAGAGCCTGGCGGAGACTTTCTCCAGCGAGCGCGCCAGCCTCGAAGATCAGCTTGAGCAGACCGATAGCGCTTCCACCGAGAACTTGCGGGTAGCTTTGCGGCGCTATCGCTCTTTCTTCCAGCGCCTGCTGTCGCTGTAAGCATCAAGCCTTTCTGGTCACCGGCAGATCCACCATCACCGGCTGGCCCGGCGCGCTGCAACCCATGTCGCAGCACTTGCCGGGCTGCCGGTTGGCTGTGATCGCCCGGTTCGGGTCGTGCGCCACGCCGCGTTCCAGCAGGCGCTCGACCAGTTCCACCTTGGAGCCCACCGGGTAGTTGCGCCAGATTTCCTGCTTCATGGCCGCCGGCGAGCCGCCACCGTGCAGGCTGATCATGCTGTACCAGCCGCCCTGGTAGCCAGCCGTCAGGTCCTCGATGAAACGGGCCGTCTGGATGCGCTGCTCATAAGGCACGTTCGGGTTCGCGCGCAACACATCGGACAGCTTGGCCGCCGTCGCCGGGTTATGGTCTTCGTCGGGGCCGGGCAGGCTCACGATCAGGCCGCCGCTGACATAGTGCGCGATCCGGTGCATGTCGTAGATCTGCGTCGACAGCAGCAATTTGCCGATGTTGGCAAACACCGGGTCGGGCATGAAGGTGCCGCTGTGCTCGTCGGCCTTGCCGTAAACGCTGGCCGCGACGCCGCAGGCGTAGAAACCTTCCACGATCTTGATCAATTCCACCATCTGCTCGCGCAAATGTGTTTCCTTGCCCGGATCGAATCCGTTCGCCTCGCACATCAAGGCACCGGCGCCGATCAGGATGTCGCCGAACCCCGCCCGCGCCGCAATGCAGGTCTGCCGGTGGTGCGTCGCATAGCTGTAGGTCAGATGCCCGCTGTGTTCCCAGTCGCCCGCATAGAACACGCTCTCCCAGGGTACGAACACCCGATCGAACATGCACACCGCGGTGCTTTGACCGTACTTGCGTGAAAACAGGGCGTCGCCGTGTTCGAGTTTTTCACCGGGGCGGCCGGCCGGGCGGGCCACGATGGTGAGGCCGGCGACGTCGATCGGCACCGCGCAGCACACCGCAAAGTCGGCATCTTGCTCGCCCATGTTGCGGCAGGGCATGACCAGGAGCTCATGCACGTAGGGCGCGCCGGTCACGATCGCCTTGGTGCCCGATATCGCGATGCCCCTGGCGTTGCGCTCGACGATGTGCACATAGCTGTCGACGTTGGCCTGTTCGTGCGGCCGCAGGCTGCGGTCGCCCTTGGCGTCCGTCATCGCCACCGCCAGCGTGAGGTCCTGGTCCTGCACCCGGTGCAGGAACTCCAGGAAACGCGCCGTCTTCTCCTTGGTTCCGCAGGCGTCGTCGATCCGGGCCGTGACCTGGC
>DATNCB010000311.1:0-4605 GCA_035571715.1 Ramlibacter sp. | reverse complement strand
CAGGCGCGGGTCGACTGGCTGCTCGAGAAGGTGGGCTTGCCGGCCGACTATGCCCAGCGCTATCCGCACGAGTTTTCGGGCGGGCAGCGCCAGCGCATCGCCATCGCGCGCGCACTGGCGCTCAACCCGAAAGTGGTCATTGCCGACGAGTCGGTGTCGGCGCTGGACGTCTCGATCCGGGCCCAGATCGTCAACCTGCTGCTGGACCTGCAGCGCGAGCTTGGCATCGCGTTCCTGTTCATTTCGCACGACATGGCGGTGGTCGAGCGCGTCAGCCATCGCGTGGCCGTGATGTATCTCGGCCAGATCGTCGAGATCGGTCCGCGCCGCGCCATTTTCGAAAATCCCCAGCATGCCTACACGCGCCGCCTGATGTCCGCCGTGCCGGTGGCCGATCCGGCGCGCCGGCACCTGCGGCGCGAGTTGCTGGAGGGCGAGGTCCCCAGCCCGATTCGCGCCGTCGGCGACGAACCCGTGGTGCTGCCGATGGAGCAGGTGGCGCAGGGTCATTACGTGGCGCGCCATTCGGTCGGCGGCATGTATTGACGAGTTCAAAGTTTCTCAACCCGAGGAGATAGTCCATGAAACGTTCCATAGCACCCCTGGCCGCGCTCGCGTTCGCGGCCGCGTTCCTCACTCCCGCCTTCGCGGCCAAGGACGTCATCGTCGCGGTCGCTTCGACCTTCACCACGATGGACCCGTATGACGCCAACGACACCTTGTCGCAGGCGGTGGTCAAGTCGTTCTACCAGGGCCTGTTCGGGTTCGACCGCACCATGAAGATCGTGCCGGTCCTGGCCGAGAGCTACGACGCCAGCAAAGACGGCTTGATCTATACCGTCAAGCTCAAGCACGGCATCAAGTTCCATGACGGCACCGACTTCAACGCCGAGGCGGTGAAGGTCACCTTCGATCGCGTGACCAATCCCGACAACAAGCTCAAGCGCTACGTCCTGTACAAGAACATCGCCAAGACCGAGGCGGTGGATCCGTACACGGTGCGCTTCACGCTGCACGAACCGTTCTCGCCGTTCATCAACTCGCTGGCGCACCCGTCGGGCGTGGTCATCTCGCCGGCCGCGTTGCAGAAGTACGGCAAAGGCATCGCGCAGAACCCGGTGGGCACCGGTCCGTTCAAGTTCGTCGAGTGGAAACAGAGCGACTACATGAAGGCCGAGAAGTTTGCCGGCTACTGGCGCAAGGGCTACCCGAAGGTGGACACGATCACCTGGCGTCCGGTGGTGGACAACAACTCGCGAAGCGCAATGATGCAGACTGGCGAGGCGCACTTCACTTACCCGGTGCCCTACGAGCAGGCCGAAGTGCTCAAAGCCAAGCCGAACCTCGAGCTGACCGCGGCGCCTTCGATTGTGCACCGGTACCTGTCGATGAACACGCAGCAAAAGCCCTTCGACAACCTGAAGGTGCGGCAGGCCGTCAACTACGCGATCAACAAGGAGGCGCTGGCCAAGGTCGCGTTCTCGGGCTACGCGATTCCGGCCGAAGGCGTGATGCCGCAGGGCGTCGAGTACGCCGTCAAGCTCGGCCCCTGGCCGTATGACCCGGCGAAAGCGCGCGCCCTGTTGAAGGAGGCGGGGTATCCGAACGGGTTCGAGACCATCCTGTGGTCGGCCTTCAACAACACGACGGGGCAGAAGGTGATTCAGTTCCTGCAGCAGCAATTGGCGCAGGTGGGGATCAAGGCGCAGGTGCTTGCACTCGAAGCGGGCCAGCGGGTGGAACGAGTCGAGAGCGCGCCGGACCCGGCAACGGCGCCGGTGCGCATGTACTACGTCGGCTGGTCGTCCTCCACCGGTGAGGCCGACTGGGCCACCCGTCCGCTGCTGGCTTCGGAGTCGTTCCCGCCCAAGATGTTCAACACGGCTTACTACAAGAGCGCGGAGGTGGACTCGGACATCGCCAAGGCGCTGACCACGACGAACCCCGCCGACAAGACCAAGCTCTACACGGACGCGCAGAAGCGCATCTGGAATGACGCGCCCTGGGCCTTCCTGGTGACCGAGCAACTGCTGTCGGCGCACAGCAAGAGCCTGAGCGGCTTCTACGTGATGCCGGACGCTTCGTTCCACTACGACGAGGTCGAGCTGAAGTAAGGCCGCGGACCGCTTTTCCGCACGCGCGATGACCAGCTATCTGCTCAAACGGCTGCTCGGCCTCGCGCCGACGCTGTTGATCGTCGCCGTGCTGGTGTTCCTGTTCGTGCACATGCTGCCGGGCGACCCCGCCCGGCTGGCCGCCGGGCAGGACGCCGATCCGCAAACGGTGGAACTGGTGCGGCGCGACCTGGGACTGGACCGGCCGCTGCCCGAGCAGTTCGTCAATTTCTTCGGGCGCATGTTGCAGGGCGATTTCGGGACGTCACTGCGCAGCAAGCGCGCCGTCTCCACGGAGATCGCCGAGCGCTTCATGCCGACGCTGTGGCTCACCCTCACCAGCATGGTGTGGTCGGTGATCTTCGGCATGGTGATCGGCATCAGCTCCGCCGTGTTCCGCAACCAGTGGCCGGACCGGCTCGGCATGGCGATCGCCGTGTCGGGCATCTCGTTTCCCGCGTTCGCGCTGGGCATGCTGTTGATGCAGCTGTTTTCCGTGCAGCTCGGCTGGCTCCCCACCGTCGGCGCGGAAACCTGGCGGCACTACATCCTGCCTTCAATCACGCTCGGCGCCGCCGTGGCGGCGGTCATGGCGCGCTTCACGCGGGCTTCCTTCGTCGAAGTGATCCAGGAGGACTTCGTGCGCACCGCGCGGGCCAAGGGCCTGCAGGAGCGTACCGTCATCTTCAAGCATTGCCTGCGCAACGCGCTGATCCCGGTCGTGACGATGATGGGCCTGCAGTTCGGTTTCCTGCTGGGTGGCTCGATCGTGGTCGAGACGGTGTTCAATTGGCCGGGCGTCGGGCGCCTGCTGGTCGACGCGGTGGGCATGCGCGACTATCCGGTGATCCAGATGCTGGTGCTGCTGTTCTCGCTCGAATTCATCCTGATCAACCTGGTGGTGGACCTGCTCTACGGCTTCATCAATCCCACCATCCGCTACAAGTGAAGCCGATGCCCGAGACCCTCGTCACCGAAGCCGTCGCCGAAGCGGTCGCAGAAGCCGTTAGCGTACCGCTGCCCGCCGCCGAAAGCGGCCGCGTGCGCACACCATGGACCGAGTTCTGGCGCAAGTTCAAGAAGCAGCATGTCGCGGTGGGAGCGCTCGTGTTCGTGCTGCTGCTGGTGGCGGTGGCCCTGCTGGCGCCGCTGATCTCGCCCTATGACGCCGAAAACTTTTTCGACTACGACAAGCTCAACCAGGGTCCTTCCTGGCAGCACTGGATGGGCGTCGATCCGTTGGGCCGCGACATTTTCAGCCGCATCCTCTGGGGTGCGCGCCTGTCGCTGGCGGCGGGCTTCTTCTCGGTTGCCATCGGCGGCATCATCGGTACCGGGCTGGGCCTGCTTGCCGGCTATTACGGCGGCTGGTGGGACCGCATCGTGATGCGGATCTCCGACGTGCTGTTCGCCTTCCCCGGCATCCTGTTGGCGCTGGGCGTGGTCGCCATCCTGGGCAGCAGCATGGTCAACGTGGTGATCGCCGTGTCGGTGTTCAGCGTGCCGGCGTTCGCGCGCCTGGTGCGCGGCAACACGCTGGTGGTCAAGCAGATGACGTATGTGGAAGCGGTGCGCAGCATCGGCGCGTCGGACTGGACGCTCGTGATGCGCCACATCCTTCCGGGCAGCATCTCGGCGATCGTCGTGTACTTCACCATGCGGCTGGGCACTTCGATCATCACCGCCGCCAGCCTGTCTTTCCTCGGCATGGGCGCCCAGCCGCCCACGCCGGAATGGGGCGCGATGCTCAACGAGGCGCGCGCCGACATGGTGAACGCGCCGCACGTCGCGCTGTTCCCCAGCCTGGCGATCTTCTTCACCGTGCTGGCGTTCAACCTCTTGGGCGACGGGCTGCGCGATGCGCTCGATCCCAAGATCGACCGAACCTGACATGAAGATCCTGATTTCCACCGACATCGAAGGCGTTGCGGGTGTGTTCCACCCGCAGCAGACGCGCGCCGGCAACCCCGAATACGAGCGCGCCCGGCTGCTGATGACCCATGAAGCGAACGCAGCGATCGCCGGCGCTTTCGACGCGGGAGCGACCGAGGTGCTGGTCAACGATTCGCACGGCGACTTCCGCAACATGCCGCCGGACCTGCTGGATCCGCGCGCCCAGCAGGTGATGGGCAAGCCGCGCTACCTGAGCATGATGGCCGGCGTCGACCAGGGCGTCGATGCGGTCTGCATGATTGGCTACCACTCGCGCGCGCAGGGCCGCGGCATCCTGGCGCACACCATCAACAGTTTCGCTTTCGCGCGGGTGCTGTTCAACGAGCGCGAGCTCGGCGAGGCCGGCATCTACGGCGCGCTGGCCGGCGAGTACGGCGTGCCGGTGGTGATGTGCAGCGGCGACGATGCGTTCATCGAGGAACACCGGCCGCTGTTGCCGCACGCGATCTTCGTGCAGAGCAAGCGAGCGACCGGCCAGAACAGCGGTGTCAGCCTCTCGCCCGCGCAATCGTGCAGTGCGATCCGCGCCGGCGTGGCG
>DATNCB010000310.1:0-4926 GCA_035571715.1 Ramlibacter sp. | reverse complement strand
TCCAGTTCCACCACATGGGTGGCGCGGCGCGGCGCGTCGAGGTGATAGCCCCAGTCGGGGATGCGGCCTGTCAGCATGGCGGCGCCGCAGCTCTCGCGCCCCTCCGTATTCGTCCGCCCTCCGAGCACCGAATTGCAATAGACGACCGCGGACGACTCCATCCAGGCGCAATGTTCGCCTCGAGTCGGCACGTTGCCGACCTGGTAGGGCGTGCAGGTGTTCAGGATGTTCGCGCCCAGGCCGGCGACGTGGCGCTCGCTCTTGTCGTAGAACTGCACGATCTGCTCACTCAATCCAAACCTTTCCGGCTGGTTCGGGTCGAAGCCAAGCTGCAGGTGGCTGGTGAAGGTCTTGAACTTCGGAATCTGCACGACCTGCTGGCTGTCCAGGCTGAATTCGGAAAACACCGCGTCCATGCCGCCACCGGCCAGCGCAAAGTCGCGCTGGAACGGTGTGGTCGCGGTGATCGTCGCGCAGACGTTGTTCGTCTCGACCAGACGCTCGGCACCCAGTGCCTCGCCATAGCGCATCAGAAGATCCATCGCCTTCTGCACGGCCGGTCCGTCACGGCCGTCGAGCATGGCTTTTTCGTGGTCGGTGAGTTGCATGACTTGCAGGTCCGTGTTTCTCTAAGCCCGCGTCGCCGGCACATGGCCGCCAATGTCGCGAGCGATGTCCTGGGCAATGCCACGCAAGCTGGGCGCGAAGTCCTGCCGCAGCCGCTCCTCGGTGAAGACGTAGCCAGCACCGCCGCAATTGAGTGCCATGATTTCGTCGCCGGGGCCGACCAGCGGGACCGATACTGAATTGATCTCCTGATGAAACTCGCCCAGCGAGAGGCAGTAGCCCAGTCGTTGCGCTTCGTCGACGGCGCGCTCCATGGCGGGCCCGACGCGGTCCCACTCGGGGCCGCGCAGCAGGCGCAGGGAATCAACGAGCTGGGTGCGCGCGGGCTCGGGCAACGCGGACAGGTATGCCCGACCCAAAGCCGAATTCGGAATCGGTGCGCGCGAGCCGACATCGAGCCGCGGCGACAGGATCGAGGAGCGCGGCCGGCAGGCCTCGATCAATACCATTTCCATGCCGTCGCGCACCGCCAGGTAGACCGATGCCCCGACCGCTTCGGCCATGGCTTGCATCTTGGGCCTGGCTACGGCCCGCACATCCAGGCTGGCCAGGAAGACGCGGGCAAGCGTCACCACGGCGGGCCCCAGCATGAAACGATCCGCAGCCAGGGCGGGTTTGAGCATGCCGTTGGCGTGCAGCGTCGCCACCAGCCGGTTCACTGTCGGTCTTGGTATGCCGGTCATTCGTGCGATGTCCGCATAGCCCAGCGCAGGCTGTTCTTCACTGAAGCAGCGCAACACCGAAATGCCGCGGTCGAGCGCGCTGACGGTATCCGAACGCGACTCGGCCGCGTCCACTGCGTTGGGGAGGATGTCGGTCTTGCTGGCCATGCACTGGCTCATCCGGAGACGGCCGCAGCGTTGGCTAACGCACGGCAGTCGTCAGCCATCGCTGACGGACGCAGGTAGACGCCTTGGGTCTGGAGAGCGGCCTGCAGGCCATCGACATCCACCGCGCGCGGCGCCACCCGGTTCTGGACGGCCAGCGCGGCGGCCACCCCCGCGGCCTGCCCAGTGGTCCAGCATTGCGGGATCTCGCGCATGAAACCGTGCGAATTCCGGTCGCAAGAAATATGGCGACCGCAGGCCAGCAGCCCCTCGAGCCGCTCCGGCACCAGCGCTCCGTAGGGAATCGAGATGTTGGGGAACTTGGGAGATACCGCCGGCGTGACGCCGACCTCGTCTGGCAGCGGCACGCCTAGCGGCCATTGGCTTCGCAGCACCGAGCCCACACCCGTCAAGCGCCGGGCATGCCGCACGCCGATTTGCGGCGCGCTCAACATCAGGAAAGCGTTCTCGAAGCCCGGGGCATGGGCGCGGAAGTAATCCAGATGCGCATCCATGGCGCGGTGCGAACGCACCTCCACCGCAGTCAGGTCATCCACGTCGAGCGCGGAGTACCCCGTCTGCCGCGGCCCCATGAACAAGGCAATGTCGTTGCGCCAGGAGACGAAGGGCCGCTCGAACAAACCGAGCTGCTCGCGTCCGCGCGCCATGAACTGCGTGAACTGCTCCGGCTGCCCGGCCTTGAACTCGATCCAGCGGTTCATATCCACGCCGCCGAACAGCCAGGCGGTGTTCATACAGTGGTGCACGTCGTCCTGCTCGATGTCGTTGACGAACGCGGCACCGGCACGCGCGAACAAGTCGCCGTCGCCGGTGGCGTCCACCACGACGTCCGCCATGATGGCCATGCGGCCTTCCTTGCTTTCGAACACGACGCCCTTCACGGCACCGTCCTGGACGATCGGAAGCGCCGCCCACGAGTGGTATATGAGTTTGACCTTGCGCTCGAGCACGATCTCCTGCGACAGCAGCTTGAGCCGCTCCGGATCGATGGTCGGCGACCAGGTCACGACGCCGTGATACGACGCCGTGCGTTGCGACCAGTGGGCAGCCTTCGCTGGATCTTTCGAGCCCCAGTCCGCGCGTTCCGGGCCAGCCACCGCTTCGGCCGGCAGCCGATCGAACAATTCTTCGGCAAAGCCGCGGATCACCAGCTTGCCTTCCCAGTCCGTCATGCGGTCGATCCAGATCACCAGTCCGCCGGTGGACAGTCCGCCCAGATGGTTGTAGCGCTCGAGCAATGCGACGTCGGCACCTTGCCGTGCTGCCGCCGCGGCGGCAGCCGTGCCCGAGGGTCCGCCCCCTACCACCAGTACCTGGCAGCGGTGATAGATCGGGATGTCCCGCCCCGGTTCAGACCACATGCCGTAATCGCGCCGCTGCACGCGGCTGTCACGGTCGAACATGTCGGAGCTCAGGATGCGCTCGTCACTGCGAACGGCACTTTTCATGGTTGTGCTTTGGTGGTGGGGCGTTCTATAACATGTCATTTTTTGGACAGCTAGTCCATTTTGTCAAGATAAGACATCATTTCAAGGGTAAACCAGGTGATCTTCCGAGCGATTTTGATTGGATAGTCCAAAAAACCTTTAAGGAGACACGCCATGCGCGCGTTGAACATATCGCGGCGGACCTTCGGGACGCTGCTTGGCGGCACCGCCCTGCTCGGCATTTCGCCGCTGGCCTTGGCGCAGGAGTTTCCGATCAAAGGCAAACCGATTCGCATCCTGGTGCCGTTCCCGCCCGGCGGCGGTACTGACGCGCAGGCCCGCATCGTGGCCCAGAAGCTCGGCGATGCGCTGGGCGCGACGATCGTGGTGGATAACAGGCCCGGCGCCAGCACCATGCTGGCTGCCAGCGAAGTCGCGCGCTCGGTGCCCGACGGGCACACCATCCTGTATGCCCCGTCATCCACCATGGCGCAGAACCCGCATACGCTGGCACAGGTGTCCTACGACCCGTTCAAGGACTTCACCCCGATCTCGTTGGGAGGCCGGGGACCGCTGGTTCTGATGATCAGCACATCGGTACCGGCAAACAACGTGCGCGAACTGGTTGCGTACATCAAGGCACATCCTGGCCAGGTCAGCTATGCGTCCTTCGGCACTGGCACCTCGTCGCACATCTACGGCGAGGTCTTCGTCAAGCAGACCGGAACGGATGCGGTGCACGTGCCCTACAAGGGCGGCTCCGATGCGGCAAAAGACCTGATCGGGGGGCGCGTTCAGTATTTCTTCGATTCGGCGTCCTCCGCCATCATCACCTCAAGCACAGGCAAGGCGAAGATCATCGCCGTTGCCGCGGCTTCGCGCATCGAAGCATTGCCGGATGTGCCGACGATGAACGAAGCCGGCGTGCCCGGGTTGGACCTTCCGAGTTGGCTCGGTTTCTACGGGCCCCCGAAGCTACCCGCCGCAACCGTCAACACACTGAACGCGGCGCTCACCAAGGTGCTGGCCATGCCGGACGTGAAGGAGTTCTACCGGAAGGGTGGCTACGAAGCCGGCGGTTCAACCCCCGAGGAGTTCGCGAAGCTCACCCGCACCACGTACGACCGGTGGGGAATCCTGGTCCAGCAGATCGGCCTTACGAAGCAGTGAGGCCGGATACGCGCTCGACCGAACTGACGAGCTGATCGAACTCCGTCGCTTTGTCGAGAAAGCGCCGCGCGCCCTCGGCAAGATAGCGCTTGCGGAAGGCAGGACCGGCATTGATGGTGAAGACCACGAATTCGATGCCGGGTTGCGTCTGCCGAACGGTCCGCAGCACCTCGAGCCCGGTGCCGCCCTCGAGCTGGACATCAAGCACCACTACATCGGGACGGGCGGCCAGGATGCCTTCGATACAGCCTTGCGGCGTTTGCGCATAGCCAACGATCTCCATGGTCCGCGCGGCGAGCATCGCTCCGACGCGCTCGCGCATCAGGGCCGAGTCCTCAGCGAGGAAAACTTTGATGGGGGCAGTCTTCTGTGGCATGCCGATACTGTCGCAGCCTCCAGGCGTGCCGAACATCGGCGCAGGACGAATCTGGCCATCGGACCCCGCCTGAATAGCTGCTTCGTGACCACGTAGCCAGCTCGGAATCGTCCGAGGTTCCCACCTTACTGTCGCGCGGGGATTTGTCGCCCGATCCTGGGGACTGCGCCCCAAGCGTGAGGAGATTGGCCCACCGCATGAAGGCCCAATCAACGGGTCGCGAGCGTGCGATTTTTCCTCTGAGTCTGTGTTTTTTCGCATCATCCGGCGCAGTTTGTGCTTCCGGGGCGACGCGCACTAACGCGCGCTACTCATCAGGAAAAACGACACCATGCCCTCAAGAAGACACTTCCTCAGCATGACGACCGGTGTTGGCGCCGGGATGCTGCTGCCAATGTCATTGATCTCGAGAACAGCGCACGCCCAGAGCCTGTCGCTGCTCGATCCGGCGTCGCAACCACGCTTCGTGAACGCGCTG
>DATNCB010000309.1:0-4751 GCA_035571715.1 Ramlibacter sp. | reverse complement strand
CCCATCGGCACTTCGTAGTTGCCCGGCAGCTCCACGTCGCCCGACATCGAATAGATCTTGGTGCCGCCGTTGTTCGGCTTGCCGCACTCGACATAGGCCTTCGCGCCGTTGCGGATGATCCAGGGCACGGCCGCGAAAGTTTCGGTGTTGTTGATGGTGGTCGGCTTGCCGTACAGGCCGAAGCTCGCCGGGAATGGCGGCTTGTAGCGCGGCTGGCCCTTCTTGCCTTCCACTGACTCGAGCAGGCCGGTTTCCTCGCCGCAGATGTAGGCGCCATAGCCGTGGCAGGCGTGCAGCTGGAAGTTGAACCCCGAACCCAGGATGTTGTCGCCCAGGTAGCCGGCCGCCCTCGCCTCTTCCAGGGCCTCTTCGAAACGCAGGTAGGTCTGGAAGATCTCGCCGTGGATGTAGTTGTAGCCGACCTGCGTGCCCATTGCGTAGGCCGCGATGATCATGCCTTCGATCACCATGTGCGGATTGAACTGCAGCAGGTCGCGATCCTTGCACGTGCCCGGCTCGCCCTCGTCGGAATTGCACACCACGTACTTCGCGCCGGCGTATTGGCGCGGCATGAAGCTCCACTTCAAGCCGGTCGGAAAGCCCGCGCCGCCGCGGCCGCGCAGCGCCGATTCCTTGACGACGGCGATCACCTGGTCCGGCGTCATCCGATCGCCGCCGCCGATCGCCAGCATCTTGCGCAGTGCGGCGTAGCCCTCACGCGCCTCGTAATCCTTCAGGCGCCAGTTGGTGCCGTCGAGGCCAGCGTAGATTTGCGGATTGATGTGGCGGCCATGGAAGCACGTCTGCACCCCCGTGGCCTGGAATTGCGAAAGCACTTGCTGCGCGTTCATGCCTGCTCCGCTTTCTTCAGGCCATCCACCAGCTGGTCGAGCTTGTCGTCGCTCATGAAGCTGCACATCGTGTGGTCGTTCACCAGCATGACCGGCGAATCGGCGCAGGCGCCCAGGCACTCGCTTTGCTGCAGGGTGAACATGCCGTCACGGGTGGTTTCCCCCATCTCGATGCCCAGGCGGTGCTCCAGGTGGCGCAGCGCTCTGGCGCCGTCGCGCAGCTGGCACGGCAGGTTGGTGCAGACGTTGAGCTTGTACTTGCCCACCGGCCGCTGGTTGTACATGTTGTAGAAGGTCGTGACCTCGTGCACTGCGATCGGCGGCATGCCCAGGTAGTCGGCGACTTCCTTTTCGCTTTCGGTACTGACCCAGCCCCGCTCCTGCTGCACGATCGCCAGGCAGGCCATCACGGCGGACTGTTTCTGGTCGGCGGGGTACTTGGCGATCTCTTTGTCGAAGAGTGCCAGCGTTGCCGCGGACAGCGGCGCCGCATCGGTCGATTTCTTTGCGTCAGACGTCATCGGTCAATCTCTCCAAACACGATGTCCAGGGTGCCGATCACGGCGACTGCGTCGGCGATCATGTGGCCGCGCGCCATCTCGTCCAGGGCGGACAGGTGAACAAAGCCCGGCGGGCGGATCTTCATGCGGTACGGCTTGTTGGCGCCATCGCTCACGATGTAGATGGCGAACTCGCCCTTGGGATGTTCCACGGCGGCGTAAGCCTCGCCCTCGGGCACGCGGAATCCTTCGGAGAAGAGCTTGAAGTGGTGGATCAGCTCCTCCATGTTGGACTTCATCGACTCCCGGTCCGGCGGCGCCACCTTGTGGTTGTTCGTGATCACCGGGCCCGGGTTCACGCGCAGCCAGTCCACGCACTGCTTGATGATGCGGTTGGACTGGCGCAACTCCTGAACGCGTACCAGGTAGCGGTCGTAACAGTCGCCGTTCCGGCCGATCGGGATGTCGAAGTCGAGCCGGTCGTACACGTCGTAGGGCTGCTTCTTGCGCAGATCCCAGGCGATGCCCGAGCCGCGCAACATCGGACCCGTGAAGCCCAGATTCAGCGCGCGATCGGGCGGCACGATACCGATGTCGACGGTGCGCTGCTTCCAGATCCGGTTCTCGGTCAACAGGGTTTCGTACTCGTCCACGTAACCCGGGAAACGCTGCGTGAATGCGTCGATGAAATCCAGCAGCGATCCCTGGCGGGTTTCATTGAGTTGGTTGACGACCCGCTCGCTCTTGATCTTGCTGGGCTTGTACTGCGGCATCGTGTCCGGCAGGTCGCGGTATACGCCGCCGGGGCGGAAATAGGCGGCGTGCATGCGCGCGCCGGAAACCGCCTCGTACACGTCGAACAGGTCTTCGCGTTCCCGGAAGGCGTAGAGCAGCACGTTCATCGCGCCGCAGTCCAGCCCGTGTGCACCAATCCACAGCAGGTGGTTCAACAGGCGCGTGATCTCGGCGAACATGACGCGGATGTACTGGGCGCGGACCGGCACATCGACGCCCAGCAGCTTCTCGACCGCCAGGCAGTACGCGTGCTCGTTGCACATCATCGACATGTAGTCCAGCCGGTCCATGTAGGGCAGGCCCTGGAGGTATGTCTTGGTCTCGGCCAGTTTCTCGGTGGCCCGGTGCAGCATCCCGATGTGCGGGTCGGCCCGCTGGATGACTTCGCCGTCGAGCTCGAGCACCAGGCGCAGCACGCCGTGCGCGGCCGGATGTTGAGGACCGAAGTTGAGGGTGTAGTTCTTGATTTCTGCCATAGCAATCAGCGCTCAGTGCAGGCCCCCATAGTTGTCTTCACGGATGATCCGCGGCGTGACCTCGCGCGGCTCGATCGTGACGGGCTGGTAGATCACGCGGCCGCGCTCGACGTCGTAGCGCATCTCCACGTGTCCCAGCATCGGGAAGTCCTTGCGGAAGGGATGGCCGATGAAGCCATAGTCGGTCAGGATGCGGCGCAGATCGGCGTGGCCTTCGAAGATGATGCCGAACAGGTCGAATGCCTCGCGCTCGAACCAGTTGGCCGAGCTCCACACGCCGGTGAGCGAGTCGACCACCGGCATGTCGTCGTCGGGTGCGAACACCTTCAGGCGGACGCGCTGGTTCAGGCTCACCGACAGCAGGTGCGACACGACGCAGTAGCGCGGGCCCTCCCAGCCGCCGCCGCCATACTCCGTGTAGTCGACGCCGCACAGGTCGACGAGCTGCTCGAAACGGCAGCCCGGCGCCTGTTGCAGCAGACGGGCGGCTTCCAGGTAATCGGCGGCCGCGACCACCACCGTCACCTCGCCGAGTTTGAGGTCAATGCTTTTGGCCATGCCACCCAAGGTGGTCGTCAGAGTTTCCTTCAGGGCCTGCGGGTCAACAGCGAAGAGGGTCATATGTGTCCTGCCTTCACGCGCGTGCGATCGTCTGTACGCGGCGGATCTTCTGCTGCAGCTGGATGATTCCGTACAGCAGCGCTTCGGCCGTAGGTGGGCAGCCCGGGACGTACACGTCGACCGGCACGATGCGGTCGCAGCCGCGCACCACCGAATAGCTGTAGTGGTAATAGCCGCCGCCGTTCGCGCACGAGCCCATCGAAATCACCCAGCGCGGCTCGGCCATCTGGTCATACACCTTGCGCAGCGCCGGCGCCATCTTGTTGCACAGCGTGCCGGCGACGATCATCAGGTCCGACTGGCGCGGACTGGGTCGAAACAGCATGCCGAAGCGGTCGATGTCGTAGCGCGCAGCGCCCGCGTGCATCATCTCCACCGCACAGCACGCCAGCCCGAAAGACATCGGCCAAAGCGAGCCGGTCTTGGCCCAGTTGATGACCGAGTCCACCGTCGTGGTGATCATGCCCTTGTCGAGAATGCCCGAGTCGGGAGTCCTTTCGAGGATCGCCGAGTTGGGAGCTCTTTCGAGAACGCCTTCATTTGCCATAACGGGAAGTTCCTGATTTATTGCCTGAGGAATCGCACGCGGGATGTCATTCCCAGTTGAGCGCGCCCTTTTTCCATTCATAGATGAAACCCACCACCAGGATGGCCAGGAAAATCATCATGGCCCAGAAGCCCGCGGCCCCGATTTCCTTCAGCGCCACCGCCCAGGGAAAGAGGAACGCGATTTCCAGGTCGAACAGGATGAACAGGATGGCGACGAGGTAGTAACGCACGTCGAACTTCATGCGCGCGTCGTCGAAAGCCTCGAAGCCGCATTCGTACGGCGAGTTTTTCGCGGCGTCGGGACGCTGGAAGCCAAGCAGGGCGCTCAAGCCCCAGCCTATCGCCATGGGAGCGATGCCCACACCGGCGCCCACCAGCAAAAACAGAAGGACAGGGAGATACTGGTCGAGATTCATCTTGGCCTGAGTCCGTGCGTTGGCCCGCCGATGCCTACCTGGCGGACTTCATTGTTTGGTGCCGTCGGCGAGACTCGAACTCGCACAGCTTTCGCCACTACCCCCTCAAGATAGCGTGTCTACCAATTTCACCACGACGGCGGTTTTTTCTGCCCGGACAGGCATGAGGAATCTGTCGATAGTTGGCTTTCCGGACAGCCTAGGAGTTTACCCTCAAATGGCGTCCCGCCTCCCGCTGGAGCCGCCTATCTTGCGATCACTTGACGGGGATCTGGCCGACGCCGGAAGCCGCTTGCGCCGGAACCGTCGCTGTGGCAGGCACTGCCGCCGGGCCGGCCGTTGCCGGGATCTGCGCTGCGGCGCCGGAAGCTGCCGGCGCGGGCGCCGGAGCGGCCCCGGTGGGACGATCGAGCACGCTGCCCGAATCGGCCGGGCGCAGGTTGCCGAAGTAGGCCAGCAGCAGCGTGCACGCGAAGAAAACGGCGGCGAGCACCGCCGTCGTGCGCGACAGGAAATTCGCGCTGCCGCTGGCACCGAACAGGC
>DATNCB010000308.1:0-1158 GCA_035571715.1 Ramlibacter sp. | reverse complement strand
TGGCCAATCGTCTCCACCCCGTTCCTTGGGGGCTACGAGGAAGCAACGCAGCGGAGGCACCGCTCGCGTGGCGCCTCTAGCAACGTTACACAAGCTAAACAACGTTAGGAGAAATCAAATGACAGGCAATTCGGCGCTGATATTGGCGCTCGTCTGCGGTTTTGCCGCAGTGGCCTACGGGTTCTGGGCCCGCGGCTGGATTCTTTCCCAGGACCCCGGCAACCCCCGCATGCAGGAGATCTCGGCGGCCATCCAGACCGGGGCGGCGGCCTATCTGGCGCGGCAATACAAGACGATCGCCATTGCCGGCGTGGTGCTGGCGATCCTGATCGCCGTCTTCCTGGACTCGACCACGGCCATCGGCTTCGTCATCGGCGCCGTGCTCTCGGGCGCCTGCGGCTTCATCGGCATGAACGTGTCGGTGCGCGCCAACGTGCGCACGGCGCAAGCCGCCACCCGCGGCATCGGCCCGGCGCTGGACGTCGCGTTTCGCGGCGGCGCCATCACCGGCATGCTGGTGGTGGGCTTGGGCCTGATCGGCGTGACGGCGTTCTACTGGTTCCTGGCGGGCAACGGCAGCTTCACGCCCGACCGCAAGCTCGCCACGCTGCTGAACCCGCTGATCGGCTTTGCCTTCGGCGCCTCGCTGATCTCGATTTTCGCGCGGCTGGGCGGCGGCATCTTCACCAAGGGCGCCGACGTCGGCGCCGACCTGGTGGGCAAGGTGGAAGCGGGCATTCCGGAAGACGATCCGCGCAACCCGGCCGTGATCGCCGACAACGTGGGTGACAACGTCGGCGACTGCGCCGGCATGGCCGCCGACCTGTTCGAAACCTATGCCGTGACGCTGATCGCGACCATGGTGCTGGGCGCGCTGCTGATCACCAGCTATCCGACCAACGCCGTGATGTACCCGCTGGCGCTGGGCGGCGTGTCGATCATCGCCTCCATCATCGGCTGCTTCTTCGTCAAGGCCTCGCCCGGCATGAAGAACGTGATGCCGGCCCTGTACAAGGGCCTGGCCATTGCCGGCGTGCTGTCGCTGATCGCGTTCTACTTCGTCACCGTCTGGCTGATGCCCGACAACGCGGTGCGCGCCTCCGGAACGCAGATTCGCCTGTTCGGCGCGTGCGCCGTCGGCCTGATCCTGACCGGAGC
>DATNCB010000307.1:0-7983 GCA_035571715.1 Ramlibacter sp. | reverse complement strand
CGGGCCATCGCGCAGGGCGAACCGGTGCGCCGCTATAACCAGATCATCGGTTTCGCCAGCAAGCCGATCGCTGCCGGCGAACACGTGCATACGCACAACCTCGTGATGGGTGACTTCGAACGTGACTACGCGTTCGGCGCTGACGTCAAGCCCGCGCCGCCGCGGCGCGAAGCCACTTTCATGGGCATCAAACGATCCGATGGCCGCGTGGCGACGCGCAACTACATCGGCGTCCTGTCCAGTGTGAATTGCTCGGCGACGGCGGCGCACGCGATCGCCGACTATTTTTCGCGGCAGAACCATCCCGAAGCGCTGGCGGCCTTCCCCAACATCGACGGCGTGGTCGCTCTGACCCACGGCACCGGCTGCGGCATGGCGAGCGAAGGCCTGGGCATGCAGATCCTGGAGCGCACGCTCGCCGGGTACGCGACTCACGCCAACTTCTGGGGTGTGCTGGTGGTGGGTCTGGGCTGCGAGGCCAACCAGATCAACGCCTGGCTCGCGCACAGTTCTCTGCGCGAGGGCGACACGCTCAAGGTCTTCAACATCCAGGACACCGGGGGCACGCGCAAGACCGTCGAGAAAGGCGTCGCCCTGATCAAGGAAATGCTGCCGAAGGCCAACGCCGTGAAGCGCGAGCCTTGCAGCGCATCGCACATCACGATCGGCCTGCAATGCGGCGGCTCGGATGGCTACTCCGGCATCAGCGCCAACCCCGCGCTCGGAGCGGCGGTGGACCTGCTGGTCGCGCACGGCGGCACCGCGATCCTGTCGGAAACACCCGAGATCTATGGCGCCGAGCACCTGTTGACGCGGCGCGCCAGCCGGCGCGAAGTGGGCGAGAAGCTGATCCAGCGGATCAAGTGGTGGGAGCACTACACCAAGATCAACGACGGCGAGATGAACAACAATCCCTCGCCCGGCAACAAGGCCGGCGGATTGACGACGATCCTGGAAAAATCTCTCGGCGCCGTCGCAAAGGGCGGCACGACCAATCTCCAGGCCGTGTATGAATACGCCGAGCCCGTAAAGGATCGGGGCTTCGTCTACATGGACACGCCCGGCTACGACCCGGTGAGCGCGACCGGCCAGGTGGCGGGCGGCGCGAACATGATCTGCTTCACCACCGGTCGCGGCTCCGCCTATGGCTGCGCCCCTTCGCCTTCGCTGAAGCTGGCGACCAATTCGGCGCTGTGGCAGCGGCAAGAAGAGGACATGGACATCAACTGCGGCGAGATCATCGACGGCAAGGCGTCGATCCAGGAGATGGGCCAGCGCATCTTCCAGCTGGTACTGGCCACTGCGTCGGGCGAGTTGTCCAAGAGTGAAAAGCACGGCTACGGCCAGAACGAATTCGTGCCCTGGCAGGTCGGCGCGGTGATGTGAGCATGTCGAAAATCTATCAAGCCGCGGCACTGCGGTCGCAAATGGCGGCCATCCTGGTTGCCGCCGGCAGCAGCGCGCAAGAGGCGCGCACCGTGGCCGACAACCTGGTGCTGGCCAACCTCAGCGGCCACGATTCGCATGGCGTGGGCATGGTCCCGCGCTACGTCGATGCGGTCCTCGAGGGTGGACTGAAGCCCAATGCGAGTGCGAAGGTCAATCTCGATGCCGGCGCGCTCCTGGCGCTGGACGGGCAGCGCGGCTACGGCCAGGTGGTCGGCGAACAGGCCATGACGCTGGCCATGGCGCGTGTTAAGGAAATGGGAAGTTGCATCATGGCGCTGGCCCACGCGCATCACCTCGGCCGAATCGGGCACTTCGCTGAGATGGCCACGCAGCAGGGACTCGTGTCGATTCATTTCGTCAATGTCCTGTCGCGCCCGACGGTTGCGCCGTGGGGCGGTGCCGACGGCCGCTTTGGCACCGATCCCTGCTGCATCGGCATACCGCTGCAAGGGCGCGAGCCGTTCCTGCTGGACTTCGCTACCAGCCGTGTCGCGCAGGGCAAGATGCGGGTCGCCCACAACGAGCACCGCTGCGTCGAGCTGGGCTACCTGATCGATCCGCGCGGGGTGCCGACCACCGATCCCGGAGTGGTCGTGGTACCGCAGACCAGTGATGCCGGGGCCGCCTTGTTCGGCGCGCTGCTGCCCTTCGGCGAGCACAAGGGTTATGGCATGGCTGTGGCGTGCGAGTTGTTGGGTGGCGCGCTCACCGGCAGCGGAACCTGGCACCGACCGGCAGACACTGCGCGATCAGTGATCAACGGCATGCTCACGATCCTGATCGACCCGCAGAAGCTGGGCACGCGCGACGCTTTCGAGAACGAAGCGCTGGCGTTCGTCGATTGGCTCAAGCAAAGCCCGCCGGCACCGGGCTATGACCGCGTGCGCCTGGCGGGCGAGCCCGAGCGCGAGGCGCGCGTCAAGCGCGGAAAAGACGGCATCGCGATCGACGATACGACGTGGGACGAGATCGTTGCTGCCGCGGAGAAGGTCGGCTTGAAGGGTTTGTCATCCCGGACTTGATCCGGGATCCATGACTTCGCAGTCGCATGGATTGCCGGTCAGAGCCCGCAATGACAATCCTCACGCGATCGGCAGCAGTGCCGCACCGCTGGGATGCAGGACGACGTCGGAGCCGCAAACGCGGATACGAAGCATGGTTGCATTCTCTCCCTCGCCCGGAGGGAAATAAGAAAACTTAGAGCATCCGCGCCAAGCTGGCTTCCAGGTGCTCGGAAGGGGCGCGCTTGAAGCCCGAGCGGGCGAAGCGCTGCAGTCGGCCCACCACAAAGGCGGTGAGCATGGAGGCGCGCACCTGCGCATCGAGCCCGGGCGTGGCCGAGCCGTCGACCTCGGCGGCGCCGCGCAGGCTTTGCTTGAGCGTCGACTCGATCTTGTCGAAGAACTGGTTCATGCGCTGCTGCAGCCGCTCATTCTCGAACACCAGCGCGTCGCCGACCATCACGCGGGTCATGCCCGGATTCTTCTCGGCAAACTGCAACAGCATGGCGATCGTCTTGGCGGCCTGCGGGTTGCCTGCCGCTTCGCGCTCGCCGATCTGGTTGATCAGCGTGAAGACGCTCTGCTCGATGAATTCGATCAGGCCCTCGAACATCTGGGCCTTGCTGGCGAAATGGCGGTACAGCGCCGCTTCGCTCACTTCCAGGCGCGCCGCCAGGGCCGCCGTGGTAATCCGCTCGGCGCCGGGCTGCTCCAGCATCGTTGCCAGCGCCTGCAGGATCTGCACCCGGCGCTCGCCGGGTTTGGGGCGCTTGCGCACCGGTGCCGCTGCTTCCGGGGCGGCTGGAGAATCCGTGCTGCTGAGTTCGGCGTCGCGCATAAGTTTCAAAATGTGTTTTGCGGATTCTCGCACAGCTGCCACTAGGGTTTTCGCCTAGCCGTTTCCGATTTATGCGGGCTGCGCCCCAAGTGCGTGCTTACCCCCGAGCGGCAGCGTCACCCTCAGTCCGCGTCCGCCGGCACCCGTCTGCAATTCCAGCTGGCTGTGGTGCACCCGCGCGATCTCGTCGGCGATGGCCAGACCCAGCCCGTTGCCCTCGCCCTGGGTGCCGCGCATGCGATAGAAGCGTTCCAGCACGCGCTGCCTCTCCGCGGGCACCACTCCCGGCCCGTCGTCCTCCACTTCCAGGAAAGCGCTGCCTTCGCGCGGCCCGCAGCGGATCGTCACCGTGCCGCCTTCGGGCGTGTACTTCACGGCGTTATCCACCAAATTGCCCAGCAACTCGCGCAACAGCCATTCATGGCCCACCACCTGCGCGGGTTGCACATCCAGCCCGAGGTCGATGTGCTTGGCGGTGGCTGCATCGAGATGCGCTTCGAGCATCGCTTCGCACAGCTCCTTCAGGTCGACGCGCTGCATCGGCTGCGCCTGCAATGTGCGGGCATCGGCCCTGGACAGCGCGAGCAACTGGTTGGCCAGCTGGGAAGTGCGCCGTGTGGCGCCGCGCAGCTTGTTGACCTGCTCCGTGCGCAGCCGCACCGTGCCATCGGCCGAATTCGCCGCGTTGGCGGCCTGGGCCCAGGCTTCCACCTGCGCCTGCAAGCCGGCCAGCGGCGTGCGCAGCTGGTGCGCCGCATCCGCGATGAACCGGCGCTGGCTTTCGGCCTGCGCGTTGACCAGATCGAACAGCCGATTCAGCGAATTGACCAGAGGCCGCACTTCTTCCGGCGAAGCACGCTCGTCGATCGCGCTCAGGTCGCGCGGTGAGCGGCGCTCCACCGCCTCCCGCAATTCCAGCAGCGGCTTGAGCGCGCGCTCAACCGCCCAGCGCACAGCAAAGGCCGCGCCGGCCAGCAGCATCAGATTGGGCAGCAGCACCTTGAACAGCACGGAGCGGGCCCACTGCTGGCGCGGATCCGACCCGTCGGCCAGGATGACGGTCACTTCGCCCAGCACTGTCTGGTGGCGCTGGCGCACGATGCGCCAAGTGACGCCAAGGTTCTCTTCGCTGTGGAACTCGGGCTCCAGCGTGGTGGGCGGCAGGCCGGCCAGCCAGGGTTCCCCGCGCAGCACCTTGCCGTCCGCATCCGCGATGGCATAAGCGGCGTGGCCGGACCCGTCATTGAGGAACTTCTGGACGGGCGGCGCAAGCAACAGCACCGGCGGATCGGCAACACCTGCGCCCGCCGCGATCACCGAATCGGCCAGCAGCGGCACCAGCGCCAGCAGCCGTTGGTCCTGCTGCAGGGCGACGTTGTCGGCGGAGCGGTAGTCGAACCAGGCATTGAGCAGTGTCAGCAGGATCAGCGGCGCGAGCAGCATCACCAGCAGCCGGCGGCGCAGGCCGGAGGCCATGCCGAGCGTGGCGCCGCCGCCCTGAGGGCTGCGTGCCTGCCGGTCCATGAAGTAGAAGTTCACCGGCTGCGTCACTGACTGTCGGCGTCGCTGAGCTCCAGCCGGTAGCCAAATCCCCGGATCGAGCGCAGCGCCACGCCGTGAGGTTCGAGCTTGCCGCGCAGGCGCGAGATGTACACCTCCACCGCATTGGGCGTGATCTCCTTGTCCCAGCCGGTCAGTGCCTGCAGCAGCTTGTCCTTGCTCGCCGGCTTGGGCGCGTTGATCAGCAGGTACTCCAGCACCGTCCATTCGCGCGGACCGAGCTCGATCGCGCTCGCCTGCCCGTTGCGCCGAGCCGCGGCCCGCCGGTTGGCCGTGTCCAGCTCGATCGGTCCGAAAGTCAGCACCGCCGTGTTCGCGGCTTGCGATCGCCGCAACAGGGCGCGCAGCCGTGCCAGCAGTTCGGGCAACTCGAAGGGCTTGATCATGTAGTCGTCGGCGCCCAGATCCAGCCCCTGCACGCGATCCTGCAAGGCGTCGCGGGCCGTGAGGATCAGCACCGGCATGGCGGCGCTGGCCATTTCCGGCCGCCGCAGCCGGCGGGTCAGCTCCAGGCCGTCCATGCGCGGCAGCCCGATGTCGATGATCGCCATGTCGAAGACTTCGCTCTTGAGCACCTCCTCGGCCCGCTCACCGCTGCCCACCCAGTCGACCGCATAGCCGGCGTCGGTCAGCCCCAGCTTGATGCCGCTGGCCACCATCACATCGTCTTCGACCAGCAGCAGCCGCATGGACAAAGTCAATGCGACCGGATCATCGTGCCGTAGGCCTGGTCCGTCAGGATCTCCAGCAGCAATGCATGCGGTACGCGGCCATCGATGATGTGCACCGTGTTCACGCCGCTCTTCGCAGCATCGAGCGCGCCGCTGATCTTGGGCAGCATCCCGCCGGAAATCGTTCCGTCGGCGAAAAGTTCGTCGATCTCGCGCGCGCTCAGGTCGATCAGCAGCTTGCCGGCCTTGTCCAGCACACCGGGCGTGTTCGTCAGCAGCAGCAGCTTTTCGGCTTGGAGCACGATAGCCAGCTTGCCGGCCACCACATCGGCATTGATGTTGTAGCTCTCGTTGTCCTCGCCGAAGCCGATCGGGCTGATCACGGGGATGAACTGGTCGTCCTGCAGCGCTTTCACGACGCTCGGATCGATGGCGACGATGTCGCCCACCTGGCCCACGTCGTGGTGCTTGGTCGGGTCTGTGCTGTCCACCATCTTGAGTTTTTGCGCGCGGATCAGCCCGCCGTCGCGGCCGGTGAGGCCCACGGCCTTGCCGCCGGCCTGATTGATCAGGCCCACGATGTCCTGCTGCACTTCGCCGGCCAGCACCCATTCGACCACTTCCATGGTCTCGGCATCGGTCACCCGCATGCCCTGGATGAAGTGGCCCTTCTTGCCCAGCCGGCCCAGTGCCGCCTCGATCTGCGGCCCGCCGCCGTGCACCACTACCGGGTTGATGCCCACCAGCTTGAGCAGCACCACGTCCTCGGCAAAATCGGCCTGCAGCTCGGGGTCGGTCATGGCGTTGCCGCCGTACTTGATCACCATGGTCTTGCCATGGAAGCGGCGGATATACGGCAGCGCCTGGGCCAGGATTTCGGCCTTGTCGCGGGGCGCGATGTTGGGAAGGTCGGGCATGAAAATCGGGAGTGATCGGCCAGGGCCGAATTGTGCCGCAAGCCGCGCGGTGGACCTAGCGCTCGATGCAGCGCGCTAGCGCCGGATCCAGCGCGGCACCTTGAAACGGATAATGCTGTAGTAGGCGTAGGTGTACGCCACCACGAACAACAGGCAGAACGCCATCAGCACGAGCGTGTTGTTCCAGAACAGCACCGCCGGCATCACCGTGAGCAGGGCGAAGCCCCAAAGGTAAGGCGAGGTGCGATTGTTGCGCATCAGCATTCGGCGGGCCTCGTCATCGTCGAACACTCCCCGTACGATGCGCCGGTAGATCAGCTGGTGAAAGTGCAACGCATCCGCCAGGCCCGGCGACTGACCGCGCACGCTCTTGCGATAGATCGAAAACAGGGTCTCCCACACGGGATAGATCAGCAGCAGCACCGGGAACCACGGAGACACCTGGCTATGGTGCTTGACCAGCATGACGCTGATGATGGCGATCACCACGCCCCACAGATAGGCGCCGCCGTCTCCGGCAAAAATGAGGCCGCCCGGATAGTTCCAGACCAGGAAGCCCGCTGTCGCACCGGCAAGCGCGAGCACCGCCGCCGCCAGTTGCCGGTCGCCCACCTGAAGGGCCACATAGGCCAGCGCGAAGCAGCACACAAGGGCCACAATCCCCGCCAGGCCGTTGTAGCCATCGATCAGATTAAAGGCATGTGGCAGCCCGCTGACGGCAATCACCGCCAGGCCCAGCCCGAGCCACGCATTTGCGGTCCACCAGGGGTCCAGCGCCACCAGGTCCAAACGCGGCACCGACATTTGCAGCAGCCAGCAGGCCACTGCTGCAGTCGCCACCGTCAGCAGCAGCCGGTAGCGAGCCCGCAGCCGTTGCGTGAGGTCTTCGTAAACGCCGGACGCGACGGTGAGGAATGCCACCAGCCACAGGGATGCGGCCACCGTTACTTCCAGGCCGATCTGGTTGGAAAACCTCAATTGCGCGGAAATGACCAGCCATGTCCACCCGACGGTACAGGAAACAAGCATGGCGACACCGCCCAGGCGCGGCACGTTGCCTGCGTGAAAGCGCTGGGGCTTGGTGCTGGCATACCGGTGCGTGTGGCCGCGCCCATAACGGACCAGCACCGCCGTCGCCAGGAACGCGCTTGCAAAGCACAGGACGAGCAGGAAAAGCATGTAGCGCTATTGTCGCGCTTTATTACAATTTTCAGCCGGCAGCATCGCTAGCAAGGTACTGTCGCAACACCGGACCCGACCACAGCCGCATCAGGCTTTTCAAGTGCCAGGCCAGCTGGCGCCCTGGCCGATGGCTGTCGCGCCGGGCCTCATGCATGACAGCCACGTCCGCCCGCCGCAGCGCCAGACCGGCCAGCTGCAGGCGCAAGCAAAAGTCGGTGTCCTCGCAGTACATGAAGAATCGCTCATCGAACCCACCCAGGCGGCGGTACACCTGCGCGGGCACCAGCCAGAAGGCAGCGCTGATCCAGTCCACCCGGCGTTGCGGTTGCTTGAGCACATGGCGGCGCAGCAGCGCTGTCGGGGTG
>DATNCB010000306.1:0-3110 GCA_035571715.1 Ramlibacter sp. | reverse complement strand
GTCGGCCTGGGCGCGGGCCTGCTCGTCGGGCTGGCCAACGGCCTGCTGGTGACGCTGCTGCGCATCCCGCCGTTCATCGCCACCTACGGCATGCTGTGGATCCTGCACGGCGTGACCTACTGGTTCATGAAGGGCGAGACGATCCACGGTTTTCCGCCGGCCTTTCGCGCCGTCGGCAGCGGCTACTGGCTCGGGGTGCCGATTCCGGTCTACGTGATGGGGCTGTTCCTGGCCGCCGGCATCCTCTTCGCGCAGCGCACGACCTGGGGCCAGGAAATCTATGCGATCGGGGGCAACCCGGAAGCGGCGAGGCTGTCGGGCGTGCCCGTCAAGCGGCGCCTCGTGCTGGTATACGTGCTCAGCGGCGCGATGGCGGGGCTGGCCAGCCTGATCTTCCTGGCGCGACTGAACTCCGCCGAGGGCGACATCGGCGAGACGCTGACGCTGCCGGCGATCGCCGCCGTGCTCATAGGCGGCACCTCGCTGTTCGGCGGCGTCGGCTCGATGCTCGGAACCCTGGTCGGCGCATTGATCCTCACGCTCGTCCTGAATTTCATGAACCTGTTGACGATCAACGCGAACTGGCAACCGCTGGTCACCGGCGTCATCGTGGTTCTGGCGGTATTTTTGGACCAACTCACACGCAAAGGAGACTCGCGATGAAAACCCTGCAGACCATGACCCTGACGCTTGCGGCGCTGGCCGCCCTGGCCGGCGCCACCGCCGCTAGGGCCGACAACGAGCGGCTGGCCGTCTTCACAAAGAACCAGACCAACCCTTATTTCCAGGTGGTCCGCCTGGGCACGGAGGCCGCCGCCCGGCAAATGAAGGCGACGGTCACACACTACGTCCCGACCAAGCCCGACAGCATTCCGGAGCAGATGAGCCAGATCGAGGACGTGATCGTCAAGAAACCCGACGCGATCGTCTTCGTTCCGGTGGACTACAAGGCGATGGCGCCGGGCGTGCAGAAGATGAACGCGGCCAAGATCCCGGTTGTCAACGTCACCGACCGCAGTGAGGCGGGCACTTTTGTCGCTTTCGTTGGCGCGAGCGACTACGACCTGGGCAAGGAAACGGCCCGCGCCCTGTTCAAGGCCATGGGGGGCAAGGGCAACGTGATCGCGCTCGAGGGCGTCAAGGGCACGCTGACCAACACCGACCGCCTGCGCGGGGTGCGCGACATGATGAAGGAGTTCCCGGCCATCAAGCTGATCGCTGCGCAGCCGGGCAACTACCAGCGCTTGCAGGCGCTGCAGGTGATGGAAAACCTGATGCAGTCGTATCCGCAGATCGACGGCGTGTTCGCGGCCAACGACGCGATGGCCTCGGGGGCGATCGAGGCCCTGGAAGGTGCCAACCGCAAGGCACTGGTCGTCGGCATCAACGGCACCAAGGAGGCCATCGACGCCATCAATGCCGGCAAGATGCTGGCGACCGGCGACTACAACGGCTTCCTCCAGGGCTGCCTGGGCACCATGGCGGCGCTGCGCTCGCTGCGCGGCCAGCCAGTGCCCAAGGAAATTGTCCTGCCCGCTGCGGTGATCGACAAGTCCAATACCGCCAGCCAGGCGGTCCCGGTGGAGCAGCGCAGCTGCCCGCGCTGGGAGGATGCGGTCAAGTCCTGATCGCCGGCCGCCCATCCAGCTTGCCGTCCCATGTCATCTAGCGAATCCGCGCACCTCATGACGCACCCACATGCAATCGCCGCGGATCGCGGATTTGGTATTCTGGCGCCCACCCCGCACCGGCCGGCGTGGGACTGGCAAGACATGGTTTCCGAGAACTTCATCCAGCAGATGCAGCGCGAATGGGAGCGCTTCATCACCGTCGGCGAGCTTGATCTGCAAGTCGTGCGGCCACCGGTCGCGGCATCGTGGCGCCGTTGCGCGCAGCTGGGCATCGACCCGCGCGCACCCAAGGCGGCGCCGAAGCTGAGCGCGCCGCAGCTGAGCGAACTCAAGGCGCGCAACCGCCAGCTGCTGGAGACCGCGCTGCCGTTCATGGAGTTCCTGTGCAGCGCGGCGCGCGGCACAGGGTTCATCCTCGTCATCACCGACGCGCATGGCGTGGTGCTGGAGCTATTCGGCGATGACGAGGTCCTGGACGTGGCGCGTGGAAACAACTACGTTCCGGGCAGCTCGCGCGAGGAATCGCTGGTCGGCACCAACGCGATCTGCCTGGCGCTCGATCAGCGCGAGCCGATCCAGCTCACCGGCGCCGAGCACTGGAACGTCCGCCACCACGAATGGACCTGCGCGTCGGCACCGATCTTTGGCCCGGGCAAGGAAGTCCTGGGCGCCGTGACGCTGTCGGGCCATTCGCTCCATGCCCATCGCCACACGCTGGGCATGGTGATCTCGGCCGCGGAGGCGATCCACGACCGCCTGTGCGAGCGCGAGGCCGCGCAGCACCGGAGCCAGCTGGACGCGCTGCTGGCCACGATCATCAACTCGCTGTCCGAGGCCTTCATCACGATCGACGGTACGGGCCTGGTCAGCAGCGTCAACCCCACTGCCGCGCGCAAACTGGGCATTCGAGTGGAGCAGGCATTGGGCAAGAGCGTACTGCGCCTGTTTCCGTCCAGCCCCGAGCTGATCGGCGTGCTGGAGGGCAGCGGCAAGCAGCAGAACCCGATCGAGGTCGTGACCGAATCGGGACGCGGGCACTTCATCGTCACGGCCTACGTCATGCACGCCGACGGTGCGCCCCAGGGTGCCTTCCTGGCACTGCGCGAACGCAAGGAATTCCTGAACGAGGTTCGCGAGATCTCCGGCTTCGACGCCGTCACGCGCTTCGAGGACATCGTCGGGAAGTCGCCCGGGTTGCGGCGGCAGATCGAACTGGCGCGGATCACCGCTCGCCAGAACTCGCGCATCCTTATTACCGGCGAGACGGGAACAGGCAAGGAACTGTTCGCCCAGTCGATCCACAACGGTTCGCCGCGCAGCCGGGGGCCCTTCGTGGCGCTGAACTGCGCGGCGATTCCGCGCGAGTTGCTGGAAAGCGAGCTGTTCGGCTACAAGGGCGGCGCGTTCACCGGTTCGCGCAAGGCCGGACAGGTGGGCAAGTTCGAGCTGGCCGATGGCGGGACGATCTTCCTGGACGAG
>DATNCB010000305.1:0-2050 GCA_035571715.1 Ramlibacter sp. | reverse complement strand
CCGCGATCTGCAGGAAGCCGAGATCTTCACCTCCTCGCGCGGTTCGGACTGCGGTATCTGCAATGTCAACATCGGCACCAGCGGAGCGGAGATCGGCGGCGCTTTCGGCGGCGAGAAGGATACCGGTGGAGGCCGCGAGGCGGGCTCCGACGCGTGGAAGAACTACATGCGCCGCGCGACCAACACGATCAATTACGGCACCAGCCTGCCGTTGGCGCAGGGCGTGAAGTTCGACATCTGAAGTCGCACTCCCGTACCCGGGAGTTCGTCTTCAGAACAGCGGCTTCAACAGCAGCATCAAAGCTGCGACCGCGGAGATGGTGAGCACGGCCGTCTTCACCCCTTGCCTGCTCTTGTCCACGTGCTTGAGCAAGTACCTGGACGCTACGAAGCCCAGCAGCATCGGCGGCAGCAGCCAGACTGAGGACGTGACCTGGGCAGCGTTGAAGCGGCCGACCAGTGCCAATGTGACCAGCGAAAAACCGGCCCCCAACATCAGGAAAGCGCCCAGGGTCGCACGCACCTTGGGACCGGGCATGTTCTGGTAGACCATCGCCATGGGCGGCCCGCCGACCGACGTGATGGTCCCCATGAAGCCGGAGAGCAGCCCCGCGATCAGCAGATTGCGAGGCGTGGGCAGCAAATGCCAGTTGGTCAGGCTCAGGCCGATCGCGGCCAGGATCATCAGCGCAAAGACGGAACCGAAGACGGGCAGCGGCAGCAGGGCGATGGCAGTGCCGGCCGCTGCCGTGCCGGTGATGCGACCGGCCATCGCCAGGCTCAGCTCGCGCACGGCGACGGAGCGGAACTCGCGGGTCGTGGTCATCGCCGCCAGCACCAGGCTCAGCAGCAGGATTGGTCCCGGCACCAGCTCGGGCGCCAGGATGCCGAGAAGGGGAGCCGCGAGGACGCCGAAGCCGACGCCCACCGAGGCTTGCAAAGCGGCACCGGCGGTGACAACCGCCCCCACGGCCAGGGCGAGCGCCACGGCGACGATTTACCCCAGGGCCTGCAGGCTGGCCAGGGCCACGGGCTTTGCCGCCCGAAGCCCGCGCAGGGCCGGCGTTGCGAGGTCACCCACACGTGTGGCGAACACGTCGGTCATGCCGGCCGCCTCGACTCGCCTGCGGATCTCGGCGACGTCGGTGGTGTAGGAACCGCGCTGCTTCATGCGTTCGAAATAGACCGAGCCCGAGAATGTGTACTTGAGCCCCAGGCCCTTTTCGGTCTGCATCTCCTCGCGCACATGGCGGATCGCGTCGCCGATGGCCAGCGAATCGGGCAGCACCAGCGGCTCCTCGCCCAGCACCCAGCGCACCGCGTTGTGGCCGGCCAGCACCCCGGTGACCACCGCTTCGGTGTGGCCGACCAGCAGCCCCGCCTTCTCGCCGCCGCAGAACAGGTTGTCCACGCCGTCGATCTTCAGCGCGTCGTCGCGCGGTGCCATGCCCACGAAGCGGATCGAATTGCCGACGCCGCCCGCATAGGGATCCTCGAAGCGGGCGTTCTCGAACCCGGGCACCTTGCGCAGCTGCGCCTGCGGGAAATAGGGAGTCATCAGCTTGGCATGCCCGGTATTGAGCAGCACGATGTTGTCCTGGTACTCGGGCAGCGCGTACTGCTGGCAAGCCTTCATCGACAGCTTGTCGGCCGACGCATCGCCTGACTTGGGGATCGGCACGACCACGACGCCCGTGCGGTTGAGCTCTTCGACGATGTGGGGTGCTAGCGATTCCTTGAGCAGCTTGCAGGAACCGCTCATGGCGCCGACCTGTTCGCGCTTGTGGCCATCGATCTCCTTGACGCCGCAGCGGCTCGCGATGCCCACGCGAATGCCAAAAGTATGGCAGCGCAGGACGCACATGCCACAGCCATTGCCGTGCGTGTTGCAGACGTTGGGAACGCCCGCGGTTCCCGTGGTCTCGACGAAGACGTCGCCCTCGAAGCGGGCGCCGCCTTCGTTTTTCTTCGCCTTCACGGCCACGATGCGCCGTCCGTCCATTTCCACGTCCGCGATCCGTACCTGGTAGTGCACCTCGACGCCGGCCGC
>DATNCB010000304.1:0-1226 GCA_035571715.1 Ramlibacter sp. | reverse complement strand
CCTACCCCTCCTCGACCCCGCCAATCCCGACTCCGCCCGGTTGCAGCAGCCGCGAGAGGCATTTTCTGTCTTGCCGGCCGACAAACTCGGCCGGCCGGACTGGATGCGTGCGCTGCGCGAAGGTGCGATCCGGCCGCGTTCCGGTGTTGCCGGCGCAGAGGCGATGCAGACCCTCGACCTGGACATCATCATGAAGAACACGGCGCAAATGCCGTATGTGAAGTTCCCGCACCAGTCGCACACTGCGTGGCTCGCCTGCAGCAACTGCCACGACGCGATCTTCGTACCCAGGGCAGGCGCCAACGCAATCAACATGACGCAGATCCTGCGCGGTCAATCGTGCGGGATCTGCCATACGACGGTCGCTTTCACAGCCATGTTTGCTTGCGAGCGCTGCCACAATGTGTTGCAGCCGGGGCAGAAGGCGTGGTGGTGATCTGGGAGGTAGCCCGCCGCGGAAGGCGGTACACGGCCTGGCGCGCCCACGGCCAAGATCTGGCTAGTGCGCGCCGGATCGATCTGTGTCTGGCTGCTCCTGTGTCCATGCGAACGCCTGCTCGATCGCACTGGCGAGCTGGTCGAACTCGGTGGCTTTATCGAGAAACCGCCGGGCGCCTTCGGCAAGGTAGCGCAAGCAGAAGGCAGGATCGGCGTGGATGGTGAACACGAGGCAGGCGATGCCTGGTTCCAGCAGCCGCACGGCGCGCAGCACCTGCAATCCGCTGCCGCCGTCCAGCTCCACCTCGAGCACCACCACGTCGGGACGGGTGGCCAGAATTTCGTCAATGCACTCTCGCGGCGTGTCGCCGTGCCCAACGACGCTCATGCCTCGCGCAACAAGCATCGCTGCCACGCGTTCGCGGATGATGCCCGAGTGGTCAGCGAGGAACACTCTGATCGGGACGGTGGTCGCTGGCATGTCGTCACCGCTGCTCGCCAACTGGGGATGAATCTCGCCATCGAACCGGATTGAAGGCTGCCTCAGCGGAGGCAGCCCGTCCGCGATTACATTGCAGGTGCCGCCACCATGGCCCTGGCACCGAACCAGATCAGCATTCCAATGCCGGCGAACGGCAGGACGATCAGGTACACGAGGCCGGCGAAAGGAGCCGCGGCGATCAGCAGCACCTTCTTGGCGGCGCGAAGCGCCTTGTGCACTTTGCCGGACTCGAACAAGGCCCGCCCGGCGAACCAGGCCAGCATGCCCAGACCCACGAACGGCAGCA